>CAZJUJ010000038.1:0-28582 GCA_964549135.1 uncultured Oscillospiraceae bacterium
TTTTCGGAGGGGGTGCGGGGGAACCACTTTTGACGCAAAAGTGGTTCCCCCGCAATTATTTCCCCGTTTTCCCAGCCCCTGTTGGCTGCTTACAGCTTGATTTCCTCGTGCTTTTCGGAGGAATCGTAGATAGCCTGCATCATCCGGGCGGTGATTGCCACGGTATCGATATGGGAGGCAAGTTTTTTGCCGGTTTTGATGCAATCGATGAATTCATTGATTTCGGTTTCGAACATAGGCTTCATTTCGAATTCGGGCTGATAGGAAACCAGCGCGCCCATTTCGGCGGTATAGTAGGTGAATTTGCCGCCGTAGGTCAGGCGGATGCCGCCCTTATCGCCCATGAAATCGATATAGGTTTCATCGGCGGCATCGATATTCTGGGCCCAGGCGCCGTGGACGGTAATCACGGGGCCGGCGGTGCGGATCAGGGCGGTGACGGAATCATCCACATCATAGGTGCCATTCAGATTCTTGGTATTTTCCGCCCACATGCTGCGGTAAACGTAATTGGGCATATCCTTGCCCAGCTTGCAGAAGGCCTCGCCGGTCACGGTTTTGGGGGCGGGATCGCCGGTGCAGTACATGACGATATCCAGATAATGCACGCCCCAGTCAATCAGCGCGCCGCCGCCGGCGATGGCCTTGGTGGTAAACGCACCGCCCAGGCCGGGGATGGAGCGATGGGCGCGGAAGGAAACATAGACATGATAGATTTCGCCCAGCTTTCCGGCATCGATATACTGCTTGATCTTGCGGACACTGTCATTAAAGCGGTTGACCACGCCGATATTGAGGGTCATGCCCGTTTCATGCTGCACCCGCTGCATTTCCTCCACCTCGGCATAGGTGCGGGCGGCGGGTTTTTCGCAGAGAACATGCTTGCCTGCCCGCATGGCATCGATGGCGATGACGGGATGCATGTTATTGGGGGTGCAGACCGAAATGGCCTCGATTTCAGGATCGGAGAGCGCCTGATGATAATCGGTGATGGCTGTGCCGCAGCCGTATTTTTCCACGGCGGCCTGGGCGCGCTCGGGCAGAATATCGCAGAAGTATTTGATTTCTGCCTCGGGATTTTTCATGTAGGCGGGGATGTGGGCGCTGTTTGCGATGGTGCCGCAGCCGATGATGGCAATCTTCATTTTACGTTCCTCCCATTAAAATGTTTCATTAGATATTCTCAAAGAAGGCCTGGCCTTCCGAATCCCTGAGTACGCCCATATCATCAAATTTCAGATAGGTGGGCTGGCTCTCCATATAGCGGAGGATTTCATCCAGCCGCACGCTTTCGGTAAAGCAGAGCAGCGTCAGCGCCACGCCATGCTTTCTGGCCCGGCCGGTGCGGCCGATGCGATGGAGATAATATTCATTCTCATTGGGCAGATCATAATTGATGACCGCCTCCACATCATCCACATCGATGCCCCGGGCGGCCACATCGGTGCAGACCAGGATGGGGAATTTGCCGCGCTTGAAATGATCCATGACCTGATTGCGCTTGGACTGGGGAATATCCCCGTGGAGGGCGTCGGTCTGATACCCGGCCTTATTGAGCCGCTCACTGAGACGGCGGCACATATCCTTGGTGTTGGTAAAGATCATGACGCGGCCGTAGACATCGCTGTCCAGCAGATAGAGCAGATGCTCATATTTTTCTTCCCGGGTGGTGGGGATGACATACTGGGTGATCTGGGGCTTATTTTCCTTGGTGGCGGCGATGGTGATTTCCACCGGATCATGCTGATATTTCCAGGAGATGGTCATAACATCCTGATTGGTGGTGGCGGAAAACATGACGAACTGCCGGGCGGGGGGAATGGCCTCAATGATCCGGCAGACATCCTTGACAAAGCCCATCTTGAGCATTTCATCCGCTTCATCAATGACCAGGGTATGCACGGCGGAGAGCCGCGCCGTGCCCCGCTGCATATGATCCAGCATGCGGCCGGGGGTGGCCACGATGATCTGGGGCTTTTTCTTGAGCTGATTAAGCTGCTTGACGATGGGCTGGCCGCCGTAAAGCACGGCGATGCGCACCTCGGGAATAAAGGCGGCGAGCTTCTGCAGCTCCTCCCCGATCTGCACCGCCAATTCCCGGGTGGGGGCCAGCACCAATTCCTGAATGCGGCTGTCGGTCAGGGAAATGTATTCCAGCATGGGGATGCCAAAGGCGCAGGTTTTGCCCGTGCCGGTGGGGGCGATGGCGATAATGTCGTGGCCATCCATCATCATGGGAATGGTTTTTTCCTGAACGGGGGTGGCGGCGGTAAAGCCCATTTTGCGCACGGCGCGAAGAACCTCATCAGATAGATCCAGATGCTCAAAGCCGGTTGGCTGTGTATTGGTTTCCACGGTATTATTCCTTTCTTTTTTTCAGGGCCCGGCCCTGAATGCTTTCAATCGTTTTTCCAGCGTCAGTATAGCACGGCGGCCTTCCTTTGGTCAATCAAATTCCTGCAAAAGGAGGCAGAAAAATGCAGAAGGGGCGGATTATTTTCTCTGCCCGGCCTTTTTGCGGCCCAGCAGCAGCATGCCCGGGATGAAGAGAACGGGGAAAATCATCACAAAGAGGAAGCCCGTCTTCAGCGCGACCTGGGAAAGGGGCGCGGCGGGGAGCAGCGCCGAAAGCAGGGAAGCGCCGCTTTGGATGACCGAATCGCTGACGCTCCCCACAATGGAGGGGCCCACGCAGCAGCCCACATCCCCTGCCAGGGCCAGCAGGGCGAACATGGCCGTGCCGCCGCCGGGCAGGCGCTGGGTCGCCACCGAATATACGCCGGGCCACATGATGCCCACCGCAAAGCCCGAAATGCCGCAGCCGATCAGGGAAAGCAGCGGCCAGGGGGAGAAAATGGTGATGGCATAGCTGAATACGCACAGGATGCTGCTGAAGAGCAGCCCCTGGGAAACAGTAATGCGGCGGAGGCGGCTGAACAGCGCCCGGGCCAGGCCCATGCTCAGGGCGAAAAGGCAGGGGCCCATGAGATCGCCCATGGTCTTGGATACCCTTAGCCCCTCCTCGGCAAAGAGGGAGGCCCACTGGCTGATGGAAAGCTCGGAAGCGCCGGAGCAGAGCATCAGCAGCAGGAAAAGCCAGAAAAGCGGCTGGGCAAGCAGACGGCGGATGGGCATGGTCTTCTGATTTTCCTCCAGGGTGCAAAGGGGCGCTTTGAGGAAAAGCAGGCCGTTGGCCAAAGGAATGATCGCCCAGAACAGGGGCAGATAGCGCCAGTTTTCCGTGCCGAAGAGCAGGAAATACCCGGTGGAAAGCAGCACCACCGCCACATGCCCCCAGCAATAGAAGGAATGCAGCAGGCTCATTTCGCTTTCCTTATTTTCGCTGGGCAGGGCCTCCACCATGGGGCTGACCAGCACCTCCAGCAGCCCGCCGCCCACGGCGCTCAGGCAGGTGGCGGTGAGCAGCGCGGCATAGGGATCAAACAGGAAGGGCAGGATGCTCAGGGACAGAACGCCCGCCGCAGCCAGAAAATGGGCCGAAAGAATACAGGCGCGGTAGCCGATGCGATCCACAAATTTGGCGGAAAGCAGATCCACCAGCATCTGGATGGCAAAATTCAGGGTGATGATGAAGCTGATCTGGGTAAGCGAGATGGAAAACTGCTGCTGAAAGGTTAAAAACAGCAGGGGAGAAAGATTATTGACGATGGCCTGATTCACATACCCCACAAAGCAGCCGGTGCGGGTATGGCGGTAGGTAAGCTGCATGACGAAAGATACTCCTTTAATTGATTGATCAGATATGCACCTGCAGGGTGCCCAGGCAGGTAAAGACAAGGGTCAGCAGGAGAAATATGCCCTCCCAGATGGAAAGCCTTTTCTTTTCCGGGGATAAAAGCAGATAGAAGAAGGCATAGGGCATCAGATCCACCGCATAGCGGGACCCAAGCTGGAAGCCGCCGAAGGTGCGGTGCAGAAGCAGCAGGAAGGCATGGAGCAGGAAAGCAAGCAGCACGGCGCCCTTTTCCCAGCGCATCTGCCCCTTGATCAGATCCCGGATAAAATAGATCAGCAGAAGCAGCAGCATGGGGCAGGCCAGCAGCATGGAATAGCCGAATTTCCGGAAGAGAAGCCCCCCCTCCGTGCTTTCCAGGGGCAGGCCCAGCAGGAAGGTCTGCAGATTCTTTACGACATGCTGCACCGAAAACTGAATCCCGCCCTGGAAGGAAAACTCCGGCAGATAATTATGCCCGAATTCCAGCGGATTGCCAAAGCGCGCGTAATTATACAGCGCCAGCCCCGCCGCCACGCAAAGCCCCAGCAGCACCCCGGGGAGCAGGGAGCGGAGGGCGGTCTTCATGGGCGCATGCGCCTTTCTGTGCAGATGGAGATAGGTAAAGAACAGGGGCAGGGCATACACCGCATGGAAGGGACGGCAGGCCACCGACAGCGCATAGCAAAAAAGCGCCGGGGCGGGATGATCCATGGAAAGCAGGCAGATGGCCGCCGTAATGAGGAAAAAGGCCAGAACCTGGGCATGATACCAGACGGCCCCATCCAGCGTAAGCGGCAGAAGCGAAGAGGCAAAGCAGAACAGGAAGGCGAAAAGCCCGCCCGACAGGCGGGAATAGCCTGCCCGCCGCAGGGAATGATACATGAGCATGCATGCCCAGGCGGCATAGATTTTTACCAACAGATGATCGGGCGTGCCGCTGCCGAAGAGGAAGGTAAGCGGCAGGAGAATTACCGAGGGAAGCGGCGGGAAGGAGACATAATATTCCCCTTCAAAGATCGCCAGCTCCAGATAGGGATAATCCTGGGGCAGATGCATCATGCCATCCCGCCAGGCCAGGGCCTGCAGGGTATAGGTATTATAGAAGGTGGAGCCCCAGGGGCTGCTGCCCAGCAGAAAATGCATCAGGCCCCAGAGCGCCAGCATGGCAAGCAGCAGCGCCGCGCAGGTATAATCCCTTTTTCGGGCATTGATCATGGCGTATTCCTTTCCGGCTTATTCCGCATCCTGCCCGGGCAGCGCCGGGCCAAGCACCCGGATTTCCTGGCTGTTCATCAGGGGCAATTCCCGCTTGACCCGGCGGTATTTGCCGTTCTTTTTCATTTCCCAGGCCTTTATGTTATCGCTGAGTTCATCCTTTAAGGAGGCAATGACCCGCTCCTTTAGCGCTTCATCCTCAATGGGGAACACCAATTCCACCCGCTTATCCAGATTGCGGGGCATCCAATCCGCCGAGGAAAGATAGACCTCCGGGCTGCCGCCATTTTCAAAGACGAAGGCGCGGGTATGCTCCAGAAACCGGCCGACGATGGAGCGGACATGCAGATTCTCCCGTCCATCCGTTTTCAGGCAGCAGATGCCCCGGACGATCAGATGAATTTCCACGCCCTCATCCGCCGCCTCATACAGCAGGCGGATGATCTTGGGATCGACCAGGGAATTCATTTTCGCAATGATCCGGGCAGGGCGGCCCGCCCGGGCATTTTCCATTTCCCGCTTGATCAGGCGCTTGATCGCCTTGCGCAGATGGGTGGGCGCGGCGATGAGCTTTTCCATGGGCGCGGTTTCGCCATAGCCGGTGACGGTATTGAAGAAGGCCCCGGCATCCCGGCCGATGGTTTCATCGCAGGTCATCAGCCCCATATCGGTATAGAGCCGGGCGGTGACATCATTATAATTGCCTGTGCCCAGATGCACATAGCGGCGCAGGGCATCGGGCTCCCGGCGCACCACCAGGGTGATCTTGCTGTGGGTTTTCAGCTTGGGCACGCCATAGAATACATGGCAGCCCGCCTTTTCCAGTGCCAGGCACCAATGGATATTATTTTCCTCATCAAAGCGGGCGCGCACCTCAATCAGCACGGTGACCTGCTTGCCCTGCTGGGCGGCCCGGGAAAGGGCGGCCACGATGGGGCTTTTGCCGCTGACCCGGTAGAGGGTCTGCTTAATGGCCATGACATTGGGATCATCCGCCGCCTCGCAGATGAAGCGCACCACGGGATCAAAGCTGTCATAGGGATGATTGAGCAGAATATCTCCCTTCCGGATGGCCCGGAAAATGGAGCCGGCCTCCCGGAAGCGCTCATCCAGCCGGGGCGCAAAGGGGGCAAAGCGGAAATCATCAAAATCGGGAAGAGAGGAAAGCTGCTTCATAAAGAAATCCAGATGCAGGGGGCCGGGAATGGGGAAGAGGGCCTCCTCATTCACATCCAGATATTTTTTCAGGCGGCTGAGCAGCCGGTTATCCCCGCCTGCGGCGTATTCCAGACGCACCACATGGCCCCATTTGCGCTTTTTCAGGTTCTTCTGCATTTCGTTGATCAGCGCATCGGCATCGGTATCGTCATAGACGAAATCGGTATTCCGGGTAATGCGGAAGGGGAAGGAGGCGATGGGCTGCACGCCGCCGAACATGCGCCCGGCAAAGAGGGCGATGACCTCCTCCAGCAGGATGCCCCGGGCCTTTCCCTGGCCCATGGGCAGCATGGTCACCCGGGGCAGGGAGGAGGGCACGGGCAAAAGCGCCATGCGCGGCGCACCGTCCCGGACGGCGGGGGGCAGAAGCAGCGCCAGATGCAGGCTGCGATTGGCAAGCAGCGGGAAGGGACGCTTATCATCCACGGCCCGGGGGGTGAGCAGGGGCTGGAGCTGGGCGTCAAAATAATTGGAAAGCCAGGTGCGCTGCTGGCTGCTCAATTCCTGCCGGGAGAGCAGATGAATGCCCGCCTGGGCAAGGGCGGGAAGATATTCCTGCTGAAAAATATCATACTGACGCCCAACCAATTCCCGGACGGCGGGGAAAATGGCATCGAGCTGCTGCCGGGGGGTCATGCCGGCGGGATCGGTCTTTTTGGGGCGAAGCTGCTGCTTGCGGGTCAGCGAGCCCACCCGCACCATGAAAAATTCATCCAGATTGGTGGCGCAGATGGAAAGGAATTTTCCCCTTTCCAGCAGCGGATTATCGGGGTTTGCGGCCTCCTCCAGCACCCGGGCGTTGAATTGCACCCAGCTTAATTCCCGGTTGAGTATATCCTGCTTATCCATGGCGTATCGCGTCCTTTACGTTTAATCAGTCAATTTGCTGGTCAGGGTGATCTGGGTAACGGTGGGGGTATTAAAGAGGCGGAAGGCGGGCAGGCCGATGGCCTGGGAGGCCCCCAGCCCCGGGCTGATATACTGGGGAATGCCAAGGAAGGTGGAAAAGCCGACGGTTTTCTGATCCCCGGGGAACCAGCCGTGATTGCCAAGCCCGGCGGATTCGGGCACGCGCACGGCCCCTACCAGCGGCAGCCGCCATTGCCCGCCGCAGTAATGCCCCGAAAGCACGAGAGAAATGGTGCGCACATAGCTGTCGTTTTCCGTGGCCGTCCATTCCTGGAGCGTTTCCAGGGCGGAAAGCTGGAGGGGGTGATGGGTCAGTGCCACATGGATATCGCTTTCCAGGGTTTCCCGCCGCGCGGCGCGGATGCGGGCAAGCTGATCCTGCTGATATTCCACGGCGGCCAGGGCGGCATCGCGCCGGGGACTGTCGGGCTCTGCCATAAGCTCCTCAAGCCGCTGGGCATAGGCGGCCTCCGAGGCCTCCAGATCCAGGGTATACACCCATTCGGGATAGATCCAGAGATTGGCCTTGCCCCTCGTGATTTTCTGCGGCGCATCCAGATAGATGGCGCCATGGCGTTCGGCCTCAAGAATATAGGCGGCCTTGGCCCCCTGGCCCTCATGGGGCACGGCAAGAATGGGGGAGGGATCCTCATCTCCGATAATGAAATAGACGGGGGTATCCTCAGGGAAAATATCAAGGAGCCTCAGGAAGGCATCGATACTGCCATCCGGGGCGGCAATATCCCCGGTGATGCAGACGATATCATAGCTGACGCCCGAAAGCGCGGCGGCAAGGCGCTCCTGCTGCGCGCCGAAAAAGAGGCCGTGGAGATCACTGATATGCAGGATGCGGAAGCGCTCCAGCGACGAGGGAAGATTGGGCACCGTTACATTCTGGCGGGCGAGATTGACGCGGTTATTATTGACATGATTGAATGCCAGCAGCACCGCCAGAAGGAAAACAAGAAAAATCGCCAGAAATACCAGCGCGGGATGGCGGCGCTTTTCCGGCGCAAAGAGCGGATCACGATAGCGTTTCACAGGCCTTCTCCTTTCCGAGGATCGGATACCATTATATATGAAAAATCCCATTCATGCAATGCAAAAACGGCCCGTTTTCGGGGCGCTTTGCGTAAATTTTCGGCAGGCGGGCAGAATTTTGTGCGGAAGGGGCGCACCGGGCGTTCTTGATTGGGCCGCCGCCTTATGCTATACTGTTTCTGCAAAAGCGATGAAACGGCGGATTTTATCGGATTCTGCCGAACGATTTTCTGTCTCTGCGACAGCTTTCGGCAAAGACTGTCATGGAAAGAAGCGGCAGAGCATGATACCATAAAAGGCGGGGAGGCCGCCGGGAGGAAAACACATGGCGAAAAGAAAAAGCAGCTTTCAATGCACGGCCTGCGGCTACGAAACCCCCAGATGGCTGGGGAAATGCCCGGAATGCGGCGCATGGAACACCATCGAAGAAATCATGGCCCAGGAGGCCGAAGCGCCCCGTCCCTTCAAGCAGCGGGGCGGCACCGGCAGCAGCGCCGTGCCCATGCGGGAAATTGAAACGGGCAATCAGGTGTATACCTCCAGCGGACTGCCGGAGCTTGACCGGGTGCTGGGGGGCGGCATCGTGGAGGGAGCGCTGATGCTGGTGGGCGGCGATCCGGGCATCGGCAAATCCACGCTGCTGCTGCAGGTATGCCAGCATCTCTGCCGGATGGGGAAAAGGGTATTGTATGTCAGCGGCGAGGAAAGCGCCCGGCAGATCAAGCTGCGGGCCCAGCGCCTGGGGGCGCAGGACAGCGAAATGATGGTGCTGGCGGAAAACGCCATGGATCAGGTGGAGGAAAAAATGAAGGCCTATGCGCCGGATTTCTGCGTCATCGATTCCATCCAGACCATGTATCGCCCCGAAATGGGCAGCGCCCCGGGCAGCGTAAGCCAGGTGCGGGAAAGCGCGGCGCTGCTGATGCGGCATGCCAAGACGGAGGGCTGCGCCATTTTTCTGGTGGGCCATGTAACCAAGGAGGGCGCGCTGGCCGGGCCCAGAATACTGGAGCATATGGTGGATGTGGTGCTGTATTTCGAGGGGGATCATCAGCATGAATACCGTCTGCTCCGGGCGGTCAAGAATCGCTTTGGCTCGGTAAACGAGCTGGGCATTTTTGAAATGACGGGCAGCGGCATGCGCCCGGTCAAGAATCCCTCCGAAACGCTGCTTTCCCAGCGGGCCAAGGGGGCCAGCGGCTCCTGCGTTTTCTGCGGGCTGGAGGGCTCACGGCCCATGCTGGTGGATATTCAGGCGCTGGTGACCCAATCCTTTAACGCCGTGCCCCGCCGCACGGTGGACGGGATGGATTCTTCCCGGGTGATGCTGCTGCTGGCGGTCATGGAAAAAAGGGCGCGGCTCAAAATGTACAACCGGGACGCCTATATCAACGTGGCCGGCGGCCTTTCCCTCAGCGAGCCGGCGGCCGATCTGGCCCTGTGCATGGCGGTGGCCTCCTCCTATACCGATCGCCCGGTGCCCGGGGATTGGGCGGTGATGGGCGAAGTGGGCCTGGCCGGGGAGGTGCGGGGCATTTCCCAATTGGAAAGGCGGGTGGCCGAATGCCAGCGCCTGGGCTTTACCCATATTCTCTGTCCCCAGGACAGCGCCCGGCATATCCATCCGCCGGAGGGAATGCATCTCCATGGCGTGGATACCGTGGCCCAGGCCATGGCGGTGATGGATTTGCTCCCCTCCTCCTGAAAAAGGGGGAATGCATCCGGCATGGATAAAACGGGGCGGAAGGGACATGCTATGGGTGTATTCATGAATTTTCAAAAAAGGAGCATGCAACATGGAAAACATAAAACTTCCGTCCCCGTCCAGGCGGTTCTGCGCCCTGGGCGGACTGATGCTGGGCATGATCATGGCGGCGCTGCTGATGCAGCCTTTGCGCCTTCTGCCGGAGGGCAAAAATACCTGGCTGCTTGCGGGGCTTATGTACGCCGCGCTTATGGGCGCGGGCTGGCGCATGGGCTGGAAAAGGGGCGAAGGGAAGGAAAAAACGGAGCAGGACGCCGCAAAAAACGGCGCGATTCCCAAGGTGCTGGATACCTCGGTGATCATTGACGGGCGGATCTTTGATATCTGCAAGGCGGGCTTTCTGGAGGGGGATCTGATCATCCCCGCCTTCGTGCTGGATGAACTGCGCCACATCGCCGACAGCGCCGATTCCCTGCGCAGGGCCAGGGGCAGGCGCGGGCTGGATGTGCTGGGCAGAATGCAGGAGGAGCTGAAGCATCCCGTCCGCATCGTGGAAAAGGATTATGCGGATGCGGAAGAAGTGGATGTGAAGCTGCTGCGGCTTGCCCGGGATTTTTCGGGGGCGGTGCTGACCAATGATTACAATCTGAATAAGGTGGCAGGGGTGGCCGGGGTGCAGGTACTCAATATCAATGAACTGGCCGGGGCCCTGCGCCCGGTGGTGCTGCCCGGAGAGGAAATGACGGTGCATATCGTGCGGGAAGGCAAGGAGCCGGGCCAGGGCGTGGCCTATCTGGAGGACGGCACGATGGTGGTGGTGGAAAACGGCAGAAGAAGACTGGGGGAAAGCAGGGAGGTGGTGGTGACCACCGTGCTGCAGACCAGCGCGGGCCGGATGATCTTTGGCCGCCTGAAAATGGAAGCGGATAAGGTGTGCTGAGGAAAAGCAGGCATTGTTTTACAGTTGTTACATGTAAATTACATGTTTTGCAATACTTCTGGAATAGGAATTTCATGATCTTTGTGATACAATAGCATCATACACCAGACCTATCTGCTCCAAAGCGGAGGATATGTCTGCATCCGGGAGAGGAGGCTTTTTTTCGATGAAAAAGCGTTTGATGGCATTTTTGCTGGTTTTGGTTATGATGCTGCCCCTGGCCGCCCTGGCCGACAGTGCGGAAAGCGGCACCCTGGAATTCGGCATGAACGGTGCGGAGGTGCTGGCGCTGCAGACCCGGCTGGAGGAGCTGGGCTATTATCATAATGGCCTGGACGGTCAGTTCGGCAACGGCGTGCTGACTGCCGTCAAGCAGTTCCAGCGCAATAACGGCCTGACGGTGGACGGCAAGGTAGGCCCCCTGACCATGGCCAAGCTCAATTCCAAGGACGCGGTGGACGCGCCCACCGTGGAGGCCAATAAGACCCTGGCCTATGGCGCAAGCGGCGAAAGCGTAAAGGAATTGCAGCGCGAATTAAGGGCTACCTATTATTATGCCGGGAAGATCGACGGCGTTTTCGGCACCGAGCTGAGCCGGGCGGTCAAATGGTTCCAGGCCTCCGCCGGGCTGACGGCGGATGGCAAGGTGGGCCCTGCCACGAAGAATGCGCTCTTTAACCGCGCCGCCAAGATCTTTAACGGCGGCATCCCGGTGCGCGCTCTGTCCGCCGGGTATCGGGGATATGACGTGTATGTGCTGCAGAAGAAGCTGGCCAGCCTCAATTATCTTTCCATTACGCCCTCGGGCTATTATGGCGAGGATACCGTGGCCGCCGTCAAGGCTTTCCAGACGGATAACGGCCTGAAGGCCGATGGCCGTGCGGGCGCGATTCTGCGCCGCTATCTCTGGCCCACCACGGTGAACAACGACGAGGAAAAGGAAAATCAGCAGCAGGGCACCGCGGATGATCCCTACACCGAGCGCACCATCCGCAGCGGCTCCTACGGCAACGATGTGGCCAATGCCCAGATGCGTCTGAAGGCCGCCGGCTATCTGCTGGGCAATGCGGACGGCATCTTTGGGCCCAAGACCAAGCTGGCTGTGCTGGCGCTGCAGAAGGATTATAATCTGAAGCAGGACGGCGTGGTGGGCCCCGCCACCTGGGCCGTGATCAAGACCCTGAATGTTTCCAATGCGGAGCCCGGCGTGGTGGAGCCGGATAAGCCCTCCGTGGGCGCCAATGTGACGCGCATCGAGCGGGGCGATAAGGGCACCCGGGTGACCAAGCTGCAGCAGCAGCTGATTACCCTTGGCTATCTGCCCGCCGGCGAGGCCGATGGCAAATTCGGCGCCAAGACCCAGCAGGCCGTCCGCAAATTCCAGAAGGATCAGGGCATCAAGGTGGATGGCATCGCCGGTACCCAGACCTTTGTACGCCTGAACGAGGTGCTGGGCGTGCAATGGGACGTGCCGGTAGGCTGATCGGGAAGGCTGATCGAGAGAGCAATCGCGAAGGCTGAGCGAGAAATTTGGTCGGGCAGGTTGGTAAAGGAAGCCGGTTGTGCAAGCTGGCTGAGGAAGTTGGTTCTGCAAGCTGGCTGAGAAAGCCGATCAAGAAGGCTGAATGCGAAAGCGATTGTGAAAGCTGAACGAGAAAGCTGATCAAGGAAAACGATCAAAAAATGAACTGGCAGGAGAAGCCTGCCGCCCCTGATATTCCCCCCGCATGGCAGTGCGGCCTTTGGGCCATGATATTGCCGTGAGGGGGAATTTTTGATGCGGAAAGCGATGAAAAAAGGCATGGCTGCGCTGCTGCTGGCGGCGGGGCTGGCCCTGAGCGGATGCGCCGCCCAGGGCGAACGGGAGGAAACGATGCCGCCCGCCGGGGAACAAATGGGGGAAAGGCCGGGCATGGGCATCGCGCTGCCCGAAAAACTGCAAAAAAGCGGGGATGGCACGCCCCTGCTTTCGGTCTATCAGGTGGATGAAGAGGAAATCCGGGAAATGGATATCGAAACGTATCTATTGGGGGTGCTGGCAGGGGAGATGAAAAACGATTGGCCCCTGGAGGCGCTGAAGGCCCAGGCGATTCTGGCCCGCACCTTCGTGCTGAAATTCTGCACGGAAAAGGAGAGCCGCTATGCCGGGGCGGATATATCCACCGATATTGAGGAGGCCCAGGCCTACGATGCCACCGGCGTGAACGAGAGAATCGAAAGGGCGGTGCAGGAAACCCGGGGCGAGGTGCTTTCCTGCCGGGGAGAATTGCCCTACGCCTGGTTTCATGCCCATTCGGGCGGCATGACGGCCGGGGCGGCGGAGGGACTCAATTACCGGGGGGATGACGCGGGCCATACCGCTCCCGTTCCCGGCCTGGAAAGCGGGCAGGCCCCGGCGGCGGCCCGGGAATGGGAGGCGGAATTTACCGAAAAGGAAATGCTGGAGGCGCTGAAAAGCATGGGCATCCGGGAGATTGCATCGGTGGACAGCCTGGAAATCGGCAAACGGGGAGAGAGCGGCCGGGCGCAGACCCTGCTGATCAGCGGCAGGGAGGTCAATGCCCCCGATCTCAGGATTGCTCTGGGCTCCTCCCGGATGCGCTCGACGCTGCTGACCCATCTGCAAATGGAAGAGGGGCGTATCCTCATGGCCGGAAAGGGCTATGGACACGGAGTGGGCATGCCGCAATGGGGCGCGTATGCCCTGGCGAAGGATGGAAAGACGGCGGAGGAGATTGTTTCCTATTATTTTCAGGATGTGATGGTGGAAAAGGCCTGGTAGGGGAGGGCATCAAACCGGCCTTTCCCGATCGAATGAGAACGGAATGGGAGCGGAGGCGCCTGTTCCGTCATTTTTGATTTCACGGAACGAAAAATAAAGGAGAAAATGCAGGAGAAAAACCGAAAAAATGCAAGCTTTTGCGTATCTGTCCCGTAAAGCACAAAAAAACAATGGAAAACCAGTCCAAATCGTGAATCCCTCTTGTTTCTGTCTTGCAATTTTCTTTTCCGTGTGGTATCCTTATTTTCATCGAAACGCGGTGGGCGAGAGTCCCGGCGGCTTTCGTCAGAAAAACGAGAAGGGAGAACCAAACGATGAAGAAGCTGATTGCCCTTATGCTCTGTGCCCTAATGCTGATGAGCATGATGCCCGCCATGGCCGAGGACGAAGTGACCTATACTTCGCTCTATTCCGGCGAAGCGACCACCCTCAATTATCTGGTAACCTCTACCACCAATGAATATGCCATCGCGGCCAATGTCATTGATACCCTGGTGGAATATGATGAAAACGGCAGGATGCTGCCCTCTCTGGCCGAAAGCTGGGAAAACACCAACGGCGGCCTGACCTGGACCTTTAAGCTCCGGCAGGATGCCACCTGGGTCAACGGCCAGGGCGAGGTGGTTGCCAAGGTGACCGCCAATGACTTTGTGGCTGCTGCCAAATATATTCTCAACGCCGCCAATGCCTCTGCCACCGCCAATACGTTTTACGGCGTGATCGCGGGTGCGAAGGACTATTACATGGGCACCGTCACCCCCGCCGAGGGCGAAGAGGCCGCCCCGGTGATGGACTGGGAGACCGTGGGCGTCAAGGCCCTGGATGATTACACCCTGGAATACACCTTGGTTAAGCCCATTCCCTATTTCCTGTCCATGCTGACGTATGTAAACTTCATGCCTGTGTATGAGCCCTTCCTCCTCGAAAAGGGCGAAGAATTTGGTCTGGCCACCGGCAATGATACCCTGCTTTACTGCGGCGCGTACTACATCAGCGAATTCAAGCCCCAGGAAATCCGGGTAATGAGCAAAAACAAGGAAAACTGGGATGCCGACCGGGTTTATATCGACCGGATCGTCAGCAAATACAATAAGGAAGCCAGCAAGGTTTCTGCCCAGCTGTATCTGAACGGAGAAATTGATTCCGCCTCTCTGGATACCGAAACCATCGCCAGCTGGCTGATGGATGAGGAAAAGGCCGCCAAGCTGCATCCCACCCGGCTGACCAGCTTCTATTGCTACTTCTATGCCTTCAATTTCGATCCCAAATTTGATGAGGTGCATGAGCCCGATAACTGGCGGCTGGCTGTCAACAGCGAAAACTTCCGCCTTTCCATCATCAATGCCTTTAACCGCATCAAGATCAAGACCCTGATTGATCCCGACAACCCCGAATCCCTGATTTACAATACCCTGACGCCCCCTGCCTTTGCCTATGACAACGGCGTGGATTACACCCAGATCGGCGAACTGGCCGCCATCTCCGCCAAGGGCACGGATACCCTGAATGTGGATGCCGCCCTGGCCTACAAGGCCGCCGCGGTGGAGGAATTGACCGCCAAGGGCTGCAAATTCCCGGTAAAGATTCTGCTGCTGTATAATCCCAATGTTTCTGCCAACAATTCCGCCGAGGAAGCCCAGATCGTGGAGCAGCAACTGGAGGGCGTGCTGGGCACCGATTATATCGATGTGGTGATTGAAGCCGGACCGGCCCAGAGCTATCTGACCGCCCGCCGCACCGGCATGTATGGCATGCAGAATGTGAACTGGGGCCCCGACTATGCCGACCCCGAAACCTTCACCGATCCCTTCGTCCGGGAGGACAACAGCTATAACTTCATGGGCACCGCTACCGATACCGAAATGCTGGATCAGTATTATGCACTGGTAGACGCAGCCAAGGCCATCGTGGATGATACCTCTGCCCGCTATGCCGCCTTTGCCAAGGCGGAGGCCTATCTGATTGAGCATGGCTATGTGCTGCCCATCGGCTACAGCTCCGGCGGCTATACGGCCTCTCTGCTTGATCCCTTCACCGCCCCCATCGCGCCCTTCGGTCTCACCACCGAGCGCTATAAGGGCCAGAAGAAGCTGGATCATTACATGGATACCGATGAATATTATGACGCCTATGACGCCTATATGGAGGCCCAGGATGCTGCCAGCGCCGAATAAGCGGGGCTGACAGACGGGGCAAATGCAATTGCGCTGCGGCAGGTCGGCTTTTTCGGCCTGCCGCAGACGAATGTCAAAGGATGTTGACAAATTGGCTAAGTATTTACTGAAGCGTATCGGGCAATCCATTCTTACGCTGGCGATCATTCTTACCCTGGTGTTCATCATGGTTCGCCAAATGCCCATTGACGGCTATTTCGATAATATCGACAAGCTGGATGCTGCGGTCATCCAGGCCACCCTGGATAAGATGGGCCTGAATGATCCCCTCCCTGTGCAGCTGAAGGATTTCTTTCTGAAGCTTCTTCAGGGCGATCTGGGCGTTTCCGCCCGCTACAGCCAGGGCGTGCCCATTGCCCAGATCATCGCCAATAAGGCGCCGATTTCCATCTATCTCGGGCTGATTGCCATGGCTGTATCCATGGTGCTGGGCATTCCGCTGGGCGCTGCCATGGCGCGCAGCAAAAATAAATTCTGGGATAAATTCGGCACGGTTTTTATCGTGCTGGTTAATGCCGTGCCGTCGGCGGTATATTATATCTATATTCAGACCTATGGCTCCACCTTCCTGGGGGTCAGCATGCTCTTTGACCGGAATAACTGGGTCACCTGGATTCTGCCGGTCTTTTCGCTGTCCCTGGGCAATATTGCCTATTACGCCATGTGGCTGAGAAGGTATATGGTGGATGAGCTGAACAAGGATTATGTGCGTCTGGCCCGGGCCAAGGGCGTGGATACCAGAAAGATCACCATGCGGCATGTTTTCCGCAATGCCTTTGTGCCCATGATTCAGTATATCCCCACCTCCCTCCTTTACACGGTGGGCGGCTCCATTTATGTGGAATCCCTCTATTCCATTCCCGGCATGGGCGGGCTGCTGGTGGATGTAATCACCAGGCAGGATAACCCCATGGTGCAGGCGATCGTGATGATCTATTCCTGCATCGGCATCGTGGGCATGCTGCTGGGCGATTTGCTGATGGCCGTGATTGACCCGCGGATCAGCCTGACAAAGAAGGAGGGAGCGCGCTGATGAAGGGCATCAAGGATCATGTGGCAAAGCCGCTGGAAAACGCAATGTTTGATTTTGCCGCCTTTGACAGCGCGGCGGCGGAAAAGGCCGGATATTCCAATTATTCCTACTGGGGCAGCACCTTCCGCTGCTTTCTGAAAAACCGGGTGGCCATGGGGCTGCTGATTCTGCTGGTGGTGCTTTTGATTTTTACCTGCATTCAGCCCTTCCTTCCCGGCCAGTACAAGGCCAATCTGGTGATTGATCATCCCATCACCGGGATGCAGATGATGAATGTGCAGCCCGGGCTGACCAACGTGATGGTCACGGCGGAGGAGGGGGCCGTGCTGGTGGTGACCCCCTGGGAAAATGAGGAATGGGCGGCGGTCAGCAATGTGCTGGCCACGATTCCCAAGCGCACCGAATTTACCGTGCTGGAATACGGCGCGGATTACTGCCGGGTGGATTACAAGGGGCAGATCGGCTATGTAAAAAACGATTACACCACCAAGCTGAAGCTGCCCGAGGATTACGAAAATACGCCCTACCAGGCAAAATCCAATTTCAATGTTTCCCTGCGCACCACGCCGGAGGAAATGACCTACAAGGGCGATGAGCTTTTTGTAAAAAAGGACGCGCTGGAAATGCGGCAGGACGGCACCGCCGTCACCGTAAAGCGGGCGGAGCTGAGGCTGCTGCCCGATACCCGGCCCTTCCTCTTTGGCACCAATAATGCGGGGCAGGATCTGTGGGCCATGGTCTGGTCGGGCACCCGCACCTCGCTGCTCATCGGCCTGATCGTTGCCTTTCTCCAGGCCCTCATCGGCATTACCATCGGCGTTCTGTGGGGCTATGTGCGCTCGCTGGATCGGCTGCTGACCGAGGTATACAACGTCATTGACAACATCCCCACCACCATCGTGCTGATTCTGGTTTCCTATGTGCTGCGCCCGGGCATTTCCACCCTGATTCTGGCCATGAGCGTGACGGGCTGGGTGGGCATGGCGCGCTTTGTGCGCAATCAGATCGTGATCATCCGCGACCGGGATTACAATCTGGCCTCCCGCTGCCTGGGCACGGGTACCTTCAGGATCATTACCCGCAATCTGCTGCCCTATCTGGTTTCGGTGATTACCCTGCGCATGGCCCTTTCCGTGCCCGGCGCCATCGGCAATGAGGTCTTTATCACCTATATCGGCCTGGGTCTGCCCATCAGCATTCCCTCGCTGGGCAATCTGGTCAACGTGGGCCGCAAGCTGCTGGGCACCGGCTCCAGCTATCAGTTGGTGTTCCCCACCATTGTGCTTTCCATCATTACCATCTCTTTCTATATCATCGGCAATGCCTTTGCCGATGCGGCGGATCCCAAGAATCATCTGTAAAGGAGGAATCGCATTCATGGAAAAAACGCCTGTGCTTTCGGTTCAGAACCTGAATGTGAAATTCTCTCTGCGCGGAAAGGTGCTGCATGCCATCCGGGATGTTTCTCTGGATCTCTTTAAGGGGGAGACCCTGGCTATCGTGGGGGAATCGGGATCCGGCAAATCGGTGCTGACCAAAACCTTTATGGGCCTTATGGATACCAACGGCTGGATTGAGAGCGGCAGCATTCTCTATAACGGCCGCGATCTGGCGCAATTCAAGACCGAAAAGGAATGGCTGAGCATCCGCGGCAAGGAGATTGCCATGGTGCTGCAGGATCCCATGACCAGCCTGAACCCGCTGAAAACCATCGGCGCGCAGATCGAAGAGGCGCTGACGCTGCATCAGCATTTAACGGGGGCCCAGGCCCATCAGCGGATGATCGAAACCCTGATTGACGTGGGCATCAACGATCCCGAGCGGCGGGCGCGGCAGTATCCCCATGAATTTTCCGGCGGCATGCGCCAGCGGGTGGTCATCGCCATCGCCATCGCCTGCAACCCCAAGATTCTCATCTGCGATGAGCCCACCACCGCCCTGGATGTGACCATTCAGGCGCAGATTCTGCATCTGATCCGCGAATTGGTGCGCAAATATGAACTGACCACCGTCTACATCACCCATGATCTGGGGGTAGTGGCCAATGTGGCGGATCGGGTGGCGGTGATGTATGCCGGGGATATTGTGGAAATCGGCACCAGCCGGGAGGTTTTTTACGAGGCCTGCCATCCCTATACCTGGGCGCTGCTTTCCTCGCTGCCCCAATTGGGGGTGAAGGGAGAGGAACTATTCTCCATTAAGGGCACCCCGCCCAATCTCTACATGGAGATTAAGGGCGATGCCTTTGCCCCCCGCAATCCCCACGCGCTGAAAATCGATTTTGAGGAAAGGCCGCCCTTCTTTGAGGTGACGCCCACCCATAAGGCCCGCACATGGCTGCTGGATCCCCGTGCGCCCAGGGTGGAGCCGCCGCCGGCGCTGCGCAGGCTGCGGAAGGGGGAAACAAACGTATGAGCGAAAAAAGAGAACCGATCCTTTCCGTTCGGGATATGAAGGTGGCCTTCGGCTCCCGGCGCAAGCCCTTTTACGCCGTCCGGGGCGTGAGCTTTGATATTTTCCGGGGCGAAACCTTTGGCCTGGTGGGCGAATCCGGCTCCGGCAAAACCACCATCGGCCGCGCCATCATCCGCATTTATGAAACGGCGGGGGGCGAAGTATTCTTCAAGGGCCAGAAGATCAACGGGAAAATCAGCAAGGAATTGGATCGGGAGGTCACCCGGAAAATCCAGATGATTTTCCAGGATCCCATGGCCTCCCTGAATGAGCGGGCCAAGGTGGATTACATCGTTTCCGAGGGCCTGTACAATGTGGAAAAGCATTTGACCAAGGAGCAGCGCCGGGAGCGGGTGGATGCCGCCCTTTCCGATGTGGGGCTGCTGCCCGAGTTTTCCAGCCGCTTTCCCCATGAATTTTCCGGCGGACAGCGCCAGCGCATCGGCATCGCCCGGGCGCTGATCATGCAGCCCGAATTTATCGTGGCGGACGAGCCCATTTCCGCTCTGGATGTATCCATCCGCGCCCAGGTGCTGAACCTGATGGCGGAATTGCAGCGGGAGCGGGGGCTGACCTATCTTTTCATTTCCCATGATCTTTCCGTGATGCGCTTTATCTGCGACCGCATTGCGGTAATCCACAAGGGCCTGCTGGTGGAGCTGGCGGATACAGAAACTTTGTTCCGTCATCCCCTGCATCCCTACACCCAGGCGCTGCTTTCCGCCGTGCCCATGCCCTCGCCCGATGACAGGCAGGAGGGCCCGCCGCTGATCTATGATGAAAGCGTGCATGATTACAGCACGGATGGGCCGGAATGGTGCCAAATCGAGGAAGGACATTTCGTGCTGGGCAATCAGAAGGAACTGGCGGCCTATCGGGAAAAAATCCGGGAGGAATAAGCATGGAGCTGGATCGCGCAATGGCCCGGGCCTGGGCCGAGGTGGATGAAGACGCCCTTTTGCATAATTATCATCTGGCGCGCTCTCTTTGCAGCGGGAAAACGGAATTTATCTGCGTGGTCAAGGCCAATGCCTACGGGCTTGGCCTTTTCCGTGCGGTGCAGACGCTGCATGAGGACGGGGCGCGATGGTTTGCCGTGGCCACCCCGGAGGAGGCGCTGCTGGCCAGGCGCGCCGCAGGGGATGCGCATATTCTTTTATTGAGCCCGGCGGAGGAAAGCTATCTGCCCCGGCTGATTGCGCAGGATATTTCCCTGACCGTAGGCACGCTGCAGGATGCATTTCGGGCATCCCGGGCGGCGGAGCAGGCGGGCAGGGCGGCAAGGGTGCAGATAAAGCTGGATACCGGGCTGCATCGCCTGGGCTTTACGGATGCGGCCCAGGCCCTTGCGATCAAGGATATGCCCGGGCTGTTCTTTGAGGGCATCTACAGCCATCTGGCGCTCAGGAGCCGGGAGCAGAGCCGGGAGCAGCATGCCTGCTTTCTCCGTTTGGCCGGGGAAATCGAAGCGGGCGGGCTGCACGCCGGGATGCATCATCTGCTGGATTCCATCGGCCTTACCCGTTTTCCCGAATGGCAGATGGATGCCGTACGGGTGGGGGCGTTTCTCTACGGCAATATTCCGCCTGCATGGGAGCGTTTTTCTCAGGGGAAAAGCGTTATGACCTTTAAGGCCCGCATCACCCGCATCGGTCTTGCGCCCCGGGGGGACGGCGTGGGCTATGATGATACGCCCCTTGCCCGGGATACCCGGGTGGCCACTCTGGCGGTGGGCTATATCGACGGCTATCCCCGGCTGTTATCCCAGAAGGGCTTTGTTTCCCTGCATGGGCGGCGTGCGCCGGTGCTGGGCCGGGTATGCATGGATCAGATGATGATCGATGTGACGGATATTCCCGATGCCCGGGAGGGGGATATTGTGACGCTGCTGGGCGGGGAGATTGATCTGAGAGAATTTGCCGCCTGGGGCGATATGAACCGCAATGAATGCCTGGGCATGATCGGCAGGCGGGTGCCCCGGATCTATTTCCGGAAGGGGCAGCCGGTAGCCATCGATGCAGAAATGGATGAGGGCGGCAGCGGGCTGCATGCCATCGCCCCGGCAGAAAATGAAAAATAATTGCAGCGGAGGATGAATTTCCCCGGGAATTTTCCGCATGTTATTTCCCTTCTTTTCACATCCTAACGAACGGATAGAAAAGGGGGGATTTTTTTTGAGCCTGTTTCTCTTGCTTGTTCAGCTGGCGGTAACCGTGATCACGGGGATTTTCTTCTATACCCAGCTTCGCGCCCAGAAGCGAAGCCAACCCCAGGCCCGGCGGGAGGGCAGCCGGGAAATGGAAAACCTGCGCCGGATGCGGGGCATCGCCCTTTCCGAGCCGCTGGCGGAGCATGTAAGGCCCCGGGCCTTTTCGGATATTATCGGCCAGGAGGAGGGCATCCGTTCCCTGATGGCCATTCTCTGCGGGGAAAATCCGCAGCATGTGATCATCTACGGCCCGCCCGGGGTGGGGAAGACCTGCGCGGCCCGGCTGGTATTGGAGGCGGCGAAGAAAAGCCCGGGCACGCCCTTCAAGGCAAGCGCGCCCTTTATCGAAATGGATGCCACCTGCGTGCGCTTTGATGAGCGCGCCATTGCCGATCCGCTGATTGGCAGCGTGCATGATCCCATTTATCAGGGGGCGGGGCCCCTGGGCATTCAGGGGGTGCCCCAGCCCAAGATGGGCGCTGTCAGCCGGGCCCACGGCGGAATATTGTTTCTGGATGAAATCGGGGAATTGCATCCGGTGCAGATGAATAAGCTGCTGAAGGTGCTGGAGGATCGGAAGGTACAATTTGAATCGGCCTATTACAATGCGGAGGATCCCGGCACGCCCCGGTATATCCATGATATTTTTAAGCAGGGCATGCCGGCGGATTTTCGTCTGGTGGGGGCCACCACCCGCAGCCCCGAGGAGCTTCCTCCCGCCCTGCGCTCCCGCTGCATGGAGATTTTCTTCCGCGCCCTGGAGCCGGAGGAAATCACCCGAATCGCCCGGGAGGCCGCGGAAAGGGCGGGCTTTTCCATGGATGGGGAAACGGCGAAGCTGGCCGGGCAGTATGCCGCCTGCGGCCGGGATGCGGTGAATATGGTGCAGATGGCTTCCGGGGTGGCGCAGCTTGAGGGCAGGCGCACGATCGCCCGGGAGGATATGGAATGGGTGGCGGAATCGGGGCATTATGCCAGGCGTCCCGGCCGTGCCGCCGCCCAGGAAAACCGGGTTGGCGCCATTCATGGCCTGGCGGTGCAGGGCAGCCATCAGGGGGCGGTCATGGAAATTGAGGCCGTCGCCCGGCAGGGCAGCGGGCGCATCCGGGTGACCGGCATTGTGGAGGAGGAGGAAATGGGCGGCGGCGGGCATACCATGCGCCGGAAATCCACCGCCTATGCCTCTGCCGAAAATGTGATGACGCTTTTGCGGGGCCTGGGGCTTTCGGATGACAAAACCGATCTGCACATCAATTTTCCCGGGGGCGCGCCGGTGGACGGGCCCTCTGCCGGGGCGGCCATGGCGCTGGTGGCCATCAGCGCCCTGAGCGGCAGGCCCCTGGACGGCAGCAGCGCCGTGACGGGGGAAATCGGCGTGCAGGGCAGCATCCGGCCGGTGGGCGGCGTGCCCGCCAAGGTGGAGGCGGCCCGGCGCGCCGGGCTGACCCGGGTGCTGATCCCCCGGGAAAATGATCTGGAAAGATTTCGGGAGGCGGGCATCCAGGTGATTCCCGTGGATACCCTTGCCCAGGCCATGGAGCTGATGCTTCTGCCCGCCCGCGTCCGGGAGGAAAGCCAGGAGAACCAGAGCCTGCCCCCGGCGCCCCTGGCTGCCGCCGGGCGGGAGGATGCATAATCCCGGGTTGCATTTCCGGCCGCTTTCCGATATAATAGAGAATTGCCGGAATTGATGCCGGGAAAACCGAATGGAAATCAGGAGACAGTATGCCGAAAAAGAAGGAAAAGATGCATTTGCCGCTGATCCCCTTAAGGGGACTGATGGTATTTCCCCATATGGTGCTGCATTTTGACGTGGGCCGCCCCAGAAGCGTGGCGGCGCTGGAGCAGGCCATGGTAGAGGAGCAATTGGTTTTTTTGGTGGCCCAGAAGGATGGGGACGTGGAAGACCCGGGCACGGAGGATCTTTGCCGGGTGGGTACCGTGGCGCTGATCAAGCAGGTGCTTAATCTGCCGGGGGATTCCATCCGGGTGCTGGTGGAGGGCCAGCACCGGGCCATCCTTGAGTCCATATCCCAGGAGGAGCCCTATTGGGAGGCCGATGTGCTGGTGCCCTCTCAGGAGGTGCCTGCTTCCCCCGAAATCGAGGCGTTGGTGCGCACCACCCATGAATTATTCGATGAATACGCCCGGGCCTCCATGCGTATTTCGGGTGAGACCCTGCGCTCGGTGGGCGATGTGGAGCGCCCCGATCAGCTGGCGGATATTATCGCCGCCAATGTGCTGACCCGGGTGGAGGATCGCCAGGCCGTGCTGGAAGAAATTGATGTGGAAAAGCGGCTGGAAACCCTCTGCGGCATTCTGGTGCGGGAGACGGAGCTTGCCGCCATCGAAAAGCAGGTGCAGAGCCGGCTGAAAAAGCAGATCGACAAAAACCAGAAGGATTATTATCTCCGGGAGCAGATCAAGGCGATTCAGGAGGAACTGGGGGATAAGGACGCCACCGATGTGGAGGACCTGCGAAAGCGGCTGGCCGAAACGCCCCTGAATGACGAGGCCCGGGAAAAGGCGGCCCGGGAACTGGACAGGCTTTCCCGCATGGCCCCCGGCACCCCGGAAATCGGGATCAGCCGCACCTATGTGGAATGGATTCTGGATATTCCCTGGGGAAAATATACCACGGATAATCTGGATCTCAAGCGCGCCCGCCGGGTGCTGGATGAGGATCACTACGCCATGGACAAGGTGAAGGAGCGGGTGATTGAATATCTGGCGGTGCGCCGGATGAAGGAAATCAATACCCGGGACGGCAGCATGAAGGGGCCGATCCTCTGCTTTGTGGGCCCTCCCGGCGTGGGCAAAACCAGCATCGTCAAGGGCATTGCCCGGGCGGTGGGCAGGAAATTTGTGCAGATGAGCCTGGGCGGCGTGCGGGATGAGGCGGAGATCAGGGGCCACCGGCGCACCTATGTGGGCGCGATCCCCGGCAGGATCATCGCCGGGCTCAAGCAGGCGGGCACCATGAATCCCGTCTTCCTCTTTGATGAAATCGATAAGATGAGCCATGATTTCCGGGGCGATCCGGCCTCCGCCATGCTGGAGGTGCTGGATGCGGAGCAGAATTTTGCCTTCCGGGATCATTATATGGAACTGCCGGTGGATCTTTCCCGGGTCATGTTCATTACCACCGCCAATTCCATGGATACCATTCCTGCGCCGTTGCTGGACCGCATGGAGATTATCGAGGTGCCCAGCTATACCGAGGAGGAGAAGCTGCATATCGCGAAAAAGCATCTTCTGCCCAAGCAGACGCTGGAGCATGGCCTGCCCCGCAAATCGGTGAGGATCTCCGATCCCGCCATGAAATGCATCATCGAGGGCTATACCCGGGAGGCGGGCGTGCGCACGCTTTCCCGCACCATCGCCCGGGTGGTGCGCAAGGCCGCCGTGGAAATGCTGGAGGAGGAAAAGACCGAGGTCAGCGTGAAGCCCAAGGCGGTGCAGAAATATCTGGGCGCGGCCCGCTTTCTGCGGGATATGCCCGAAAAAGCGCCCCAGGTGGGCGTGGTGAACGGCCTTGCCTATACCACCGTGGGCGGCGAAACGCTGGCGGTGGAATGCGCCACCATGGAGGGCTCCGGCCAGATGCAGCTCACCGGGCAACTGGGCGATGTCATGAAGGAATCCGCCCGGGCCGCCCTTTCCTGGGTGCGCGCCCATGGGGAGGAATTCCATCTGCCCCCCGAATTCCATAAGAATCTGGATATTCACATTCATGTGCCCGAGGGCGCGGTGCCCAAGGACGGCCCCTCTGCCGGGGTGACCATGGCCACCGCCCTGGTATCCGCCCTGACCGGACGGCCTGTCTATCAGGATGTGGCCATGACGGGGGAAATCACCCTGCGGGGAAGGGTATTGCCCATCGGCGGGGTGAAGGAAAAGCTGCTGGCCGCCTATCGCGCCGGAATCCGGACGATCCTGCTGCCCAAGGAAAACCAGAAGGATCTGGAGGATGTGCCCGCGCATGTGCTTTCCCAGTTCCGCATCGTGCCCTGCGAAAGCATTGACGATGTGCTGAAAATCGCGCTGGCCCCTTAAAAGGGCCTGGGTATCCCAACGATTACGAAAGCGAGCAGAAGCATGGAAATCAAATCCGCCGCGTTTATTACCAGCATGGGGGCCTATGCCGCCCCCGATCCCGCCCTGCCCCAGATTGCGGTGGCGGGCAAGAGCAATGTGGGCAAATCCTCTCTGATCAATAAGCTTTGCCAGCGGAAGGCCCTGGCCCGTACCAGCGCCACCCCCGGCAAAACCCGCCTGATCAATCTCTTTTTGCTCAATAATGCCTTCCACCTGGTGGATCTGCCCGGCTATGGCTTTGCCAAGGTGGATAAGCAGGAAAAAATCCGCTGGGGCGAAATGATGGAAACCTATTTCCGGGAAAGCAAGACCCTGCGCCTGACGCTGCATCTGGTGGATATCCGCCATGAGCCCACCCAGGATGATATTCAGATGAATGCCTTTCTGCGGGGGATGGGCCTGCCCTTTCTGGTGGTGGCCACCAAGGCGGATAAGATTTCCCGGGGAGCGCGGATGAAGCATCTGGCCCCCATCTGCCGCGCGCTGCAGATTCAGCCCTGGCAGGTGCTGTGCTTTTCCTCCGAAACGGGGGATGGCAGGGAGCAGCTGCTGGCCGCCATGGAAAAGGCCCTGGCAGAAATGGAAGCAGATGCCCCTTCGGAAGAAAAATGATGGGATTGCAATTGCTGGGCAAAACTGGTATAATATGCCTCGGGTCTGAAAATGGATCCGGAACAAGAATTATAGGAGGGTGAACACCGATGAAAAAGGTATTGAGCATCGTCCTGGCGCTGGTGCTGGTTGCTTCCATCGCCTGTGCCGCCGTATTCGCCAATCAGAAGAATACGCTGCAGAAGGAAAATGATGCGCTGACCGCTGACGTGGCTGCTGTCAAGGCCGAACTGGAGGCCGCTGCCGCCGATAAGGATGCCGCTGTGGCCGCTGCCAAGGCTGAGGCCGAGGAAGCTGCCGCCGCCGATAAGGATGCTGCTGTTGCCGCCGCCAAGGCTGAAGCCGAGGAAAATGCCAAGGCTGAGGCTGAGAAGGCCGCTGCCGATAAGGAAGCCGCCGTGGCTGCCGTTCAGGAAAAGCTGACCACTGCCGAGGCTGCGCTGGAGAGCGCCCTGAATGCCCAGGCCGCCAAGACCGCCGGGGACGGGAAGGATACCATCATCCTTTTCACCAGCGATGTGCATTGCGGCGTGGATCAGGGCTTCGGCTATGAAGGCCTGGCGCTGGTCAAGGCCCTGCTGGCCCGGGAAAACAACGTGCTGCTGGTGGATAACGGCGATTCCATCCAGGGCGAACCCATCGGCACCATGACCAAGGGCCAGGCCCTGATCGAGCTGATGAATACCGCCGGTTATGATGTGGCCACCATGGGCAACCATGAATTCGATTATGGCATGGATACCTTCCTTGCCCTGGCCGAAAAGGCCCAGTTCCCCTATGTGAGCGCCAACTTCACCCATCAGGATGAATTGGTGTTTGCGCCTTATGTGATCAAGGAAGTGGAGGGCGTGAAGATCGCCTTCGTGGGCGTGACCACCCCCAAGACCTTCACCTCCTCTACCCCCACCTATTTCCAGGATGAGAACGGCAATTATATCTATGGCTTCATGGAGGATGACAGCGGCGAAAAGCTGTATGCCGCCGTGCAGACCGCCGTGGATGCCGCCCGTCAGGAGGGTGCCGATTATGTGGTGGCGATGGCCCATCTGGGTATCGAGGCCGAATGCTCTCCCTGGACCTCTTCCGAATTGATCCTGAACACCAACGGCATTGATGCCCTGCTGGATGGCCATAGCCACAGCGTGCTGGCGGCCGAGCTGGTCAAGAACAAGGATGGCAAGGATGTCCTCATGGCTGCCTGCGGCACCAAGCTGGCCAATATCGGCTATCTGCGCATTACCGCTGACGGCAAAATGGAAACCGGTCTTTTCACCTATGACGATACCATGGCTCAGGCCCTGGAAAACGCCACCGCTTCCCTCAATGAGAAGCTCAACGAGGTGGTTGCCAAGACCGATGTGGATCTGATCATTACCGATCCTGAAACCGGCGTGCGCGTGATCCGCAATACCGAAACCAACCTGGGCCATCTGGTGGCCGATGCCTACCGGGATCAGACCGGCGCCGATATCGCGCTGGTGAACGGCGGCGGCATCCGCGCCAATATCTCCGCCGGGGATATGACCCTCAATCAGATCATGAGCTGCCATCCCTTCGGCAACGCTCTTTGCATGGTGGAGGCCACCGGCCAGCAGATTCTGGATGCCCTGGAATGGACCAGCCGCAAGGTGCCCGGCGAAAACGGCGGCTTCCTGCATGTTTCCGGGCTGACCTTTGAAATCCACAGCTATCTGCCCTCCACCGCCACCAATGACGATAAGGGCAATTTCACCGGCGTCACCGGCGAATACCGGGTGAAGAACGTGATGGTGAACGGCGAACCCCTGGATGTGAACAAGACCTACACCGTGGCCAGCCATAACTATATGCTCAAGAGCGGCGGCGACGGCACCTGCATGTTCATGGGCGATAAGCTGCTGCTGGATGAGATCAAGCTGGATTACCAGGTGGTTATCGATTACATCGTGGATACCCTGGGCGGCGTGGTTGGCGAGGAATACGCCGAGATCTACCCCGTGGAGCGCATGGTGATCGTGAACGAAGCCCCCGCGGCTGAGGAAGCGCCCGCCGCTGCCGAGGAAGTTCCCGCGGCTTAATGGGGGAAGGAACGGGATTTTTTGCGGGAGGAGACTTTTGAGTCAAAAGTCCCCTCCCGCACCCTCCCGAAAACCGGCTCTGGATGATTCATGGCGTGATATTGCCATGTTGAATGCCAGAACGGCAAAATGGAATAGCAACAAGGAAAGCAATAGCAATACTTCCAAGTCTGGCGGAAGAATTGCTATTGTTTTTCTTTATCAGTCTAAATGTCAGCGAAGCAAAGGAAACAAGCAGGAATGAAGAAAACAGCAATGCTCTTGCCAAACGAGGGAGCATTGCTGTTATTTTTGGGGATAACTACTCTTTTCTGCTGATCTGGCATTCAATTTGGGTTTATCCCTCCATGAAACATCCAGAGGTGGTTTTCGGGAGGGCGCGGGAGGGTGCTTTTGACG
>CAZJUJ010000039.1:0-27477 GCA_964549135.1 uncultured Oscillospiraceae bacterium
GGTGCGGGAGGGTGCTTTTGACGCAAAAGCATCCTCCCGCAAGAATCTCCGTTCTCCATTTTCTTAGAGATGTGCTTTTTCGGTGGGGTTATTGATGATGCCGAACCCCACCAGCACGGGGAGCAGCGCGTCCAGCAAGCCATCCACGGTAGATTCCAGATCGATTCCGGCAAATTCGCGGACGCAGAAAACGATCAGCGCGGCCAGGGACGTCCAGAGTGCCCAGGAGCGAAAGCGGCTTTGGGGCATATGATTTCCTCCTTTCCTCAGGCCAGCCGGGCCAGCAGAAAGCCGGCGGCGGCCAGCACCAGATATTTGATCAGTTCCATAACGATGGCATCCCAGCGCCTGCCGGAGCGGCCCTTCAGCTCCTCCACATCCCGGCTGATGCGCTGCACATCCGACTGGGTGGAATCCTGTTTATTGGCAAGATCGCGGATGGAGAGGGCCAATTGATGCACGGTATCGGTCAGGCGCGTCTGCTCATCGATCCTGCGGAAGGCGGTTTTCATATCCCGGCGCAGGGCGGCCTGCTGGGCCCGGAGGGCGGAGAGGAGCCTTTCCATTTCATTCTGCTGCATGGGTTTCCTCCGGATAGAGGGCTTCCAGGGCGTTCAGGCAGCCCCGGATGGAATGAAACAGGGCGGCGGCATCGGGCGCGGGCGCATCGGGCATTTCCAGGCCCTTGGGGATGCCATAATGGGTAAAGCGGCATTCGCTCAGCCTTTCCCGCACCACGCCTGCATCATGCCCCTTGGCATGCACCACCGTGCCATCCCCCAGATACAGGCCCACATGGCCCATGACGGCGGGGGAATCCTGGCGGAAGAGGAGGCAGAGGGCATCCGGGGGCAGGGCGGAGATTTCTCCCGTTTCGGCCCAGGCTGTTTTTTTCCACTGAGAGGTGGCGCCGGACACCAGGGGGATGCCGATATGATCCATGGCCCAGCGGGTGAACTGGGCGCAGTCATAGGCGCGCTTGCCCGTCTGGGCGGCCTCATCATAATAGCGGCAGCCCCGGCAGGAGGTGGCCTCCCCCCGCATGCGCTGGCAATTCCGGGCGATTTTCTGGGCGCTGGCGGGATACTGGGCTGCCCGTGCCCGGCGATAGGCCGGGGTGCAGAATTTGCCCGTGCCGCCCATGATATAGGGATTGCCTACCCGGGCCAGCGCCCAGGCGATAACGGATTCTTTGGGATTCAAGTGAATTTCACCTCGCTAAATGCACATGCAGGCCGGGGCATAGGCCTCGGTGACCACCCAGGCGCTATCCTGGGCACCTGATGCGCTGATCTGATAGAATTTTGCATTGGCGCCGGTGGGGGAGCGCGTCCACCAGACGGCGGCGGCCCCGGCGGCCGTTTTTTTGACGGGGGAATGGCTCTGGGCGTAATAGGCGTATTGCGCGCCCTCGCTGCCATGGCCCGAGGCAGGACTGCCCAGAATTTCCCGAAGGGAGGGGAGGAAGAGCGTATCGCTGATCAGGGCCGGCGTATCATCATCCGCCGGGATGTAGGCCTTATTGACCGGCACCAGTACGTTTTTAAGCGCCGAGGGGATGGAGGAGGCCAGGAAGGCGGGGAGCAGGCTGGCGCGGACGGCGCAGCGATAGAAATCGGTTTCATGATGCCAGGAGGTACCGGCGTAATTGGTGGTATTCATAACGCCGTGCAGCGCGGGGGAAAGCTGCAGAAGCTGCAGCGTGATGCCCGCCCTTTCCCGGCCGTATGCGGCGGAATCGGAAACGGGATCATGATTGAAGCCGATGATCTGCAATTGCAGGGAGGAATCCCCGGGGGTCAGGCATTTTGTATCCCCCGGCTGCCAGTATTCCTGGGCCATACCGGCCCGGCAGACCAGGGAAATATCCTCCCAGGACATATTTTCCAGGGAAGCCATGGCCGGCAGGCTGCTCCAGACCTTGCTGCCGTTATAGTAAACATGGCGGACATTTTTCCCGCCATAGGAAATGGAAACGGGCGTGACGCCCTGAAACAGAAGGGGCATAGGCGTTTTTTCTCCTTTCGGCTGCTCAGTTTCCGGGATTGGCGATGTAGAGCGCGCCGGTGGCCTCATCAAAGGTAAAGGTATTGGCTACCGGGGTGATGGTGAGGGTATTGCTTTCCTGATCGAAGGAAAACATATCCCCTGCGGCGATGGCCCCCCGCACCCGAAGATTCCAGTAGACATCCAGCACGTTTTCATCCGCCGCCACGCCGCCAAAGGCCGCGCCGCCCCCGCCCCTGCGGAAATGAATTTCCCAGACCGCCCGGGTGATTACATCATAATAGACGCTCTGCCCGCCCAGGGAATCGGTGACGGTATAGCGGATTTCCCAGTTCCGGGCGGCGGAAAGCGCGCCGCCAAAGAGGAGCGAGCCATTCTGCAGATTGCCGGCCTGAATCCAGGCCTCCTCTCCCTGGGCGCGATAGGCAATTGCGCAGACGGCGGCATTCTTCCCGCCGCAGGAGGAAAGGGTAATTTCGGCCTGGGCCAGGGCGTAAAGGCCCTCATCGCTTTCTGTGCCGTCGCTCAGGCAGCGCAGGCTGAGGATGCCGGAAAGAGCAGGGGGCTGATAGCTCTCTGCCCGGAGGACGATCTGCTGGCTGCCCATGCCGCCGCGCTTATCCACGGCGGAAACGGTAATGACATTATCCCCGGCGGCGAGAAAATCCGTCTGGGCGGAAAGGGGCAGGGAAGCACCCTGGGCCGAAGCGCCGCAGCCCGAAATGGCATAGGAAACGATGGGGGAATCCCAATAGGGCTGGGCGGGGGTATCAAGCAGAATCTGCGCCTTGGATTTGCCCGCCACATACACGCCCCAGGAAACGGGAATATCCCCGGAAACGGGGGTGGCCTGGGCCCCGGTAACCGTGGGGCCAAGGGAGGCGGGGCAATGGATGCGGATGGTTTTCAGGCAGCTATCGCCCGCCGCATTGCTCAGGATTAACTGCATTTCCCCATCGGCGCTTTCCAGCATTTCATTGCTGCTCAGATACATGGGGCTGACGTAGAAATAGGTGCTTTCGGTACCTGCGGCCAGATTCAGGGTAGAAAAGGTATTGCCCACCTGGGTTTTCAGGGTGCAGGCGCTGCTCAGGGGCGGATCAAAGGTGACGGTGACCCGCTCGGAAATATTGTATTGGGATTTATTGGTGGTAAAATTCATGGTATGCTCCTTCTGAGGGAAGGGCCGTTAGCCCACATATTTGAGGCCCAGGCCGCTGGCGGCGGCGATCCAGGCCCATTCCTCGCCCTGGCTCATGCGCTGGGCGATGCCCAGGCGTTCGGTTTTGATATTGGTTACCTCCAGCGTGCGGTTATCGGCGCGGAATTTGGCGCTGTCCTCTGCCCTTCCGATCTCCAGGCCCGTTGCGGTTACCCGCAGATAGACGCTCAATTCCTCCTGCTTCTGCACATAGAGGCGGATGGATTCATTGCCCGTAATATCCAGTGCGTTGATTTTCCGGAGGGTGGCCTCCCGGGAGAAGAGGGCGTCCACATCCAGATGCGCGGCCATGAGGCTCTGAATCACGGCGCTTTCGCCGAAAATCTCCTGCACGTTCAGGGCGGCGGCAGAAATGCTGCCCGCCAGGATTTTTTCGCCGCCGTGGATGGATTGATCCTTTAGATCCTCATTTTCGATTCGCTTGCGGCTGGTGATCACCGCGCCGTTTTCATCCACGGACAGGGCATAGAGGCCGCCATCCTCGCCCTTCAGCAGCAATTCGCCCACGGAAAGGGAGAGCAGATTGGCCTCGGTAACCGCCAATTTGGCGATATACAATTCCCCGGCGCTGCCCTTGGTGATGATAGCCGTATCGGCGGCGAGATCCCGAATCCGGGCAAAATCAATTTCCGCCGTATCCAGCGCGGCCTGGGTGATCTGGGCCACGGCGGCATTGAGCGAATCAATGGCGGCCCAATCAATATCGGCGGACTGCAGATGGGCATCCACGGCGGAAAGGGCATCGGCGGAAAGATGGCGGGCGGAAACGGCATCGGCAGCGATGGCATCCGCAGAAACGGCATTGGCGGCGATTTTATCCGCCGTGACGGCGTCTGCGGCGATTTTTTCCGATGTAACGGCGTTTGCGGCCAATTGCAGGGCGGTAATGCAGCCGGCAATCAGGGAGCGGGCGGCAATGCTGCCATCCTGAATGATCGCGCCGCTGACGAAGCCCGAAAGCATGGCGGCATTCAGCGCCCCGGCAGAGGTGAAAATGCGCCCGGCGGAGGAGAGGGTTTTCTGGGCGGTGCAATCGCTCTGCATGGAAAAGCCCCGGGAAAAGGAGAGGGACTGGCGGGTGATCAGGGTATGGGTGATATTCCCGGCGGTATCGGCAATGGAAACGGGATCGCCCAGCAGCAGGGCGGGATCGCCTCGCCAAAGCACCCTGGCCTGGGTATAGGAAAGGCCGGACAGGGCGGAAAGCAGCCCCTGGGCCAGGGCGGCGGTATGGGTGGCCTGATGGGCAAAGAGGGGATGATTGGAAAGCTGCAGGCTATTTTGGGGGGAGGGAGCGGCGTCGTCCGTCTTAAAGAGCAGCGGCGGCGTGCCCCGGGGCGCGCCCTTGCAGGAAATGGAAAGGGCGGTCAGGGGGCCAAAGACCTTTTCCCCGTATTCCCGGGAAAGGGTGAGGGCGGGGGCGAGGGCGTATTCCGCCTTCTGTGGGCGCAGGGGACGGAATTCCAATTGCCCCATGCGGCTCATGGCGGCAAAGCAGCCCGCCGCCCCGGCGGTATAGGCAAGGGCCTGGCGGATGGAAATATCGCCCCAATCGGGCCGGGCGGAGATTTCTGTTTCCGCGTTGGGAAAATCCGCCGTCAGGGAAAAGCCGGAAAGGGCAGCCAATTGCGCGGCCAGCGCACCCAGGGTAAGGGGATAGACGAATTCATCGGTAAAGGTGCTTTCAAAGGCCGTGCCCAGGGCATCGCTGCCGGAAAGCAGCAGCCGCAGATCGCCCTCTTGGGCGGAAACCCGGGAAACGAAAAAGACGCAGAGGGGCGCGGCATATTCCTCCAGGCAGAGATTCACCCGAACCTTGGCCCCAAAGAGGGAGCGGGCATGGGTAAAATAGCCATCGGCATTATGGAGCGTCAGCGTGCAGGCGGCAGAAAAGGCGCCGCCCAGCAATTGCCCGCTGCTGACGCCCTCGTTCATCTGGAAGGCCATGGCCCGATCCCCGGAGAAAAGCAGGGTTTCTCCGGTCAGGCAGGTGATTTCCCCGGAAAGGGAGGGCTGCCGCGCAGGGGCGGAAAGCAGCGCGGAAAGGGAGGGCTGGCTCATTTATCTTTCCTCCAGCGTAAGCCTGACATCCGCCCAGAGGGGGGCATCGGGCTGATGGCGATAGAGCGTGGCCTGATGCGCCGCAAGGCGGCAGGTCATTTCGGTTTCGCCCTTCAGGGGATCGGGAAACGTGCAGGTGAAAAAGCCGCCGGGGCTGAGCTGGGCGGCGATCAGGGAAAGGCTGCTCCGGGAAAGCTGATGCCAGGTGATTTCCAGCGTGCGCTTTTCCCGGATGCCATCCTGAAGCAGCTGGCCCAGGGTATTATACTGGGCATTGCCGCCCCGGGGGGATACCTGCACGGAGAGAGAATGGGGGCTGGGCAGGGAAACGCCGTTGATGGACAGCATATACGCACCTCCTTACAGATTGAGTTCCACCCGGCCGCTGCCCTGAGTGACCCGGTTGATGCTTTCAATGGCGGCGACGCCCAGACGATAGCCATCGATTTCCAGGGGCACGGTGATGGAGATATTCTGGGGCGGCTGATCCTGGGCGGCGGGATGGGAAAACGCGGAAAAGGCAGCGGAGGGCAGGGCGGGAGCCGGAAAAGAGGGAATTTCCAGGGCATCTGCGGCGCGGCGGCCCAATTGATCGGCCTCCTGCTCCACCCGGCCGGCGCTCTGGGAAATGCCGCGGAGCAGGCCCTCATCAAATAACTGGCCCACCTCAAAGGTGATTCTTGAGGGGGAATGGATGCTCAGCGCGGCGCGCAGGGCATTGGCGGCGGCGCTGGCCACCGCCTGGGCAGCGGCAACCACCGCGCCCTGACGGGAAAGAATGCCGCTGCGCAGGCCCTCCCCGGCCATGGCCCCGGCGCTGTGGAACTGGGCGGACAGGGAGGCGGCCTGGCCGCCCATGGCGGAAAGCAGGGCGGCGGCCTGGGCAGCGGCGGCGGAAAAGGGGGCGATATCCGCCGTAAAGCGGACGGAAATTTCATCAAGCGTCATTGCTGGGATTCCTTTCTGCACAGGCGAAAAGACGGCGCCTGATCTCATCATCGGTCATTTCGGGGAGGGGCAGGCAGGGCGGGACGGGCGGCAGCTTTTCCGGGGCATGCACGGCCAGTGCCAGGGCATGCAGGAAGCGGATTTTCTCCTGCTCCCGGCGCTGAAAACGGGCACGGCGGGCGGAAAGCAGAAGGAAAATCTCCCGGGGCGTCATGGAAAAGAAATCCTTCGCTTCGCTGATGCCCGCCTCCGCCGCCTTCAGGCACAGCCGCCGGAATTGCTCCTTCAGGGGCTCGTGCCCGCCGCCTGTCCCTCCGGGTGAAAAAAACAGGCGTCCTCAAGGGCCTGGGCCAGGGAGGCGGCTACCTCCTGCAGGCTGCCGCCGCTTTTGAGGTGCGCTTCCAGCAGGCTGCCCGCATCGGAAAGGGTAAGGGCGGGATTTTCCTGCAGCAGGGCGCACCACATCAGCCCCCGGATGCAGGAAAGGCTGGTGCCCTGCAGCTTATCCAGGCTCATGCCCGTTTTTTCCTCCAGGCTGCAAAGGGCGTTTACGGTAAAGCACAGGGGATGATTTTTTCCGGACAGGCAGAGAAAATGCGTCATGCGATGCTCACCCCGCCGGAAATGCGCAGCACCGCCGTAAAGCCCACCGCGCCATCCACGCTGGCGGCCCCCAGGGCGTGGGCCTTGACAAAGGCGGAAAAGGTAAGGGCCGTCTGATCGGGAAAGGTGACGGTGAAGGGGACGATTTCCCCGGCCTCAAAGAGCGTGCGCAGCAGGGCCTGGCCCTCCTGGCTGCTTTCGTGGAAGCCCTCCAGGGTGATTTCGCCCATATCCCTTCGCCCCTGGGCATAGGTCTTATAGCCGCCGGGGGAATCCAGGGTTGTAACATCAATGGCCTCGCTTTCCGCCTTGATTTCGCTGATGGAGCGGATGCGGCCGATGAGGGTGGTTTGATTCTGATAGGTACACGAGATTTTCGTGCCCATGGCTTTCTGTGCCATCCTGATTCTCCTTTACTGATATATGATTTCGCCCTGCAAAAGGCAGCGATACCTGAGATGCTTTCGCCAGGCATAGGCGATTTCATCATAGAAATCCTGCTGGGCGATGCGGATAAGGCCCATCCGGGAGAGGGCCGCATCCGTTTTTATGGCAAGGGCCTCCATGTTTTCCGGGGTGGCGGCGTATACATCCACATCGGCGATGTATTCCTCCAGATAGCTTTTGCCATCCGCCCGGGCATGCACGCCGCCATCGGCATCAGCCACCGTGATGATGGGCAGGGCCATTTCCTCCCGGGCAAAGGCGGCGGCGGTGCAGGCGGGTAGCTGGGAAAGGGCGGCAAGCATGGCCGCCTTCATATCGATCATAGGATCGCCTCCTGCATGGCCCGGCGCATCCGGGCCGAATAATGGCTTGCCCGCAGCGCAGGCAATAAAAAGGGGCGCGCCGACATGCGGCGCGTCCCGTATTCCAGATAGATGGCGTAGGGGCGGGAGGCCAGAAGCTCTGCCCCCTGGGGCAGGGAAAGAACATGCAGGGAGCTTCGCAGCGCGCCCGTTTTCACGGGAGCCAGCGCCTGGGCTGTTTTCAGGGCCTCCTGGGCGGTTTTCTCCGTTTCCAGGGTCAGCGCCTGCTGAAGCATGTCAGGCAGCCTGGCGAGGCGAAAAAGGGCGCTGTCAAGACCGGTAATCATCGGCAGCAGCGGCGCAGGGAGGCCGACAAATGCCCGGGATAGGCGTGCAGCGCGATGCAGACATAGGGCATGCCCTGGATCAGCGCCCGATCCCCGGGGGCAATGGAGGCGCCGAGGGGCAGGAGGAGCCGGAGGGTATCCTGCACATACTGGCCATAGGCCCGGGCCTCCAGCGCGCCGGAAAGAGGGCGGACGGCGCAGAGCATTTCCTTCCCTGCCAGAAGGACCCGGACTCTGCCGCGGTTCATAAGGCGCATGAATAAAACTCCTTTCGAATGCATACGGGCGGCTTAGGTAGCGGCCCGGCGATAGGAAAAAATCTCCCGGCGCAGGCTTTCGGGCAGATCCTCCGCGCTGCGGCGGACATCGCCCTCGGCATGCTCCCGCTCGCCCTCCATGCCCATGCGATTGAAAAAGATGACCGCCATGCGCACCTGGGCGCTGAAAAGAGCGGGAGGAATTTCCTCCCGCCAGGTGAGCGCGCAAATCAGGCTGGCGGCATCCCGGAGCAGGGAAAGCAGCAGCGCATCCGGCGCATTTTCGGCATCCGGAAGACGCAGCCGCAATTCGCTTAGCAATGCTTGTTCATCCATAGCGATTACCCCAGCACGCGGACGGCCAATTCGGGATAGAGGGTTTTGAAGCCGTACAGTACATCCATGGACAGCATTTCCCGCTTATGCTGCATATCATAGCCCCGCACCACGCGCAGGGAAATGCCCTGATAATGGGTGACATAGCTTTCCACGCCGCCGGGAGCGGTCAGCGGGCGGGTAACGAAGGCGAAGGCCATGGGATGGAAGGCCAGATTGGCGGTATGGCTGCCGATGAGGGTGACGGGGGTCTGGGCGGAGAGGGCGGGCAGCGCGGGGGAGACGGAGACATTCTGGAGGGCGCTGCCGGAAGCGGCGGCGGTATCCTTTAGGACGGTATAGGTATGCCCGTCGATTTTGATCAGATCGCCCTTGAGCAGCTTGCCCGTCAGGCTTTCGCCGGTCAGGGAGAGGGTATGGCTGCCGGCGGTGACCGCGCCGCTTACCTTGACATTCCTGGCATCGGTGATACCTGTTTCATGCCGGCAGACGGCCTGGGACATATAATGCTCCATGCCCATGACCCGGCCGATGCTGCCCTCCCGCAGGGCCTGGGTGGAGCCGGATTTTTCCGCATGGACGATGGGATCCAGGGCGGTAAAGGCGGCGTCGGCCTCCGGATCCCAGACGGCTACGCGGCCGGAAACGGGGGCCTTCTGCAGATTGAGCTGCTTGCGGGCATCGGCAAAGGCGGAAAGAGAGGAAGGGGTCTGCCCGGCGACGCCGACCGAGGAGGCAACATCCTGATAGAGGCGGAGGCCATCGGCATTGATTTTCTGGGCCAGAGCAGCCGCGGCGGGATCGATGAAAACGCGGGTGAGATCATCGATATTGGCTGCGCCCTGGATGGCCTCGATGCCCACATCCACGGTGGCGATTTTATCCAGGGTGACATCCACGGTGTTTTCCACAATATCCTGGGTGGAAACGCCCTGGGCGGGATCAAAATCCCGGGCCTCCAGCACCACGGGCTTGCGAACCTGAATGGTATCGCCCCGGCGGGCGGCAAAATCATCGGAATAATCCTTATGGATCAGATTGGGGAAGACCAGATGATCGATGAGACGGGGCAGAGCGGCACGGGCAAAATCCTTGATCGAGATAAACGAATTGGCCATGGTAAATAATCCTCCTTACATGTTCTGGCGGCTGATGGCCGCGTAGTATTCTTCATCCGAAAGCTCGGACAGGGGCGGGATGGGGGCCGCCTTGGGAAGCGTGCCGCCCAATAGGCGCTCCTCCACGCCCTTCTGAACGGCGGCGCGGAAGGCGCTTTCCAGCAGCTGCACGCCGTTTTTCACAGCCTGCGCATCCGCAAAGCACAGGCAGGCGGAAAGATCGCCGGGCAGGCCGCATTTTTCCATTTCGGCCCGGGCCAGGGCCTGCATTTCCCGCTGGGCCAGGGCCTCCTCCCGGGTATCCAGCTGGCTGGCGCGGAGGGCCTCGGCCTGGGCGGCCTCCTCCATCTGGCGGGTGATGCGGGCGGAAAGCGTCTGGAAGCAGCGCTCGATATCGCTGAGATTCACAGGCGCAGTTTCGGGATTTTCAGGGGTGACAGGGGTGTTTTCTTCCATTTTTGTTTATTCCTCCTTATTTTGCTGGGATTGGGGAAGCTGGCCATCCAGAAAGGGCAGCTGGGACAGAAGCAGCTGATCGGGCACCATGCCCTCCAGGGTTTTGACCATCTGCGCGGTTTCCAGATGATTTTCCGGCAGGGTACGGGTGAAAAGAATCTGCACGCCGGTTTCATCCAGGGCCCGCTCGCCCTTGACGGCGAGAAAATGGGCATAGCAGGCCATGCGCTCCTTGAGCCCCTCCCGGAACCAGCGCTCCTTGCAGCGGGTCAATTGCTCCAGGCCCAGCAGCTTATATTTGATGGCCACGCCGCTGGCATTGCCGGAAAACTGCTCATCGGAGAGATCGGGAATCATGGAGAATTTATGAATATCCCTTTCCAGGGCCAGGCGCAATTCCTCCGCCCCTGCTCCGGCGTTTTTGACCAGGTATTGCGCCCCGGCATCCCGATCGGGGAGATAGAGCATTTTATCCTGGCGCAATTGCTGGGCGGGGGAGCGACCCTGCTCATCCATTTCCAGCCGCGCCCCATAGACGATCAGCAGCGCATCGGCCAATTGCTCCTGATCGTTGACCCGGTAGGATTGCAGGGCATCATAGGCCTCGATGAGGGAAAGCACGCTTTCCACATCGCCTGTTTCCTCTTCATTATTCCAGTATTCAATGAGCGGCAGACGGCCGAAATAATGGGGCGTGCGGGAAAACGGCGGATGCAGAAAGAGCGAGGCGGCATCCGCGGCGCGATAGCAGAGGCATTCATTTTCCGTATAGACCTGGGCCTCATAGCCCCGGGGCGCGCCGGAGGCATCGGTCAGGGGATGAAAATGCATGCCGAAAAGGGGCGTGGCCCCCACATCATCCCCATACACCACAAAGGCGCAGCGGGGATCCAGGGCGGCGGAGCGGGGGCGGGCCTGGGCATCGCTGTAAATGACCTCCACGCCCTTTCCGTAGAGGGAGGCCTGGCGGGCCAATTCGCTATCCACCCCGGCGGTGTTGGCGCTCAGATACGCTTTCCGCAGGGCGGGCAGGCCCGCCGTTTCTCCCTGATAGCTGATGGCGCTGCCCGTCAGATAGGAGGAAGCGATGGTGACGATATAGCGGGCGTAGGCATGGAACAGGCGATGATCCGGCAGGCCCTCTGCCCGGGGCTGCCCGGGCGGGGAATTCAAAAGATAGGCATTGCGCAGACGGTGATAATGTTCCGTGCGGCGCAGATGCTCCTGAAGGCATCCCTGCAGAAGCCTGCCCGAAAGCCCGCCCTCCAGGAATGCCCGATCACGGGTAATCAAGATGGAATGCACCTCTTTCTTTCTGATTTGTTTTTTCTACAGGCCCAGCAGCGCCTTTTTCTGGGTAAAGGCGCGGCGGGTATCCATATCCTCCGACAGGGCATAGCGCAGGGCATCGATGAGATGATTATCCCGATCCATGGGCCGGGGAAGCGAAGCACCGGTTTTATCCCTTTGCCATTGATAGCGGATCAATTCTTCCCTAAGATGGGGACAGGCGGGGGAAAGGATGATTTCCTGCTGGCGCAGCCATTGCACCCCGTGCAGCACGCTGTCCGGGCCCTTTTTGACGGGGCGGGCGGGCAGACCCAGGGCGCATAGCTCGGCGATGGATTTTGGCTCGGCGCTGTCGCAGAAAATAACGCCCCCGGCGGCGTGGGGGCGCAGATGCTCGGACAGAACATCATTGGTAAGGTTTTTTTCGTACAATTCATGCAGCACGAAGATTTTTCGGCTCTTCCGGTCATAGCGCAGCAGGAGAAAGCCGCAGGGATCAGAAGAAAAGCCGAAATCCAGGCCCATGCGGGTTTCGCCGGGGACATCCTCGGGGATGCTCTCCACGCGCCAGTTGGTGAAAATCACATCGCCCGGCGCGCCCCATTCCCCCAGGGTATAGACCTGATAGAAATAGGGATCGGCCTCATTTTCCAGAGCGGCGCGATCCTCCCTTGTCAGAAAGCGATTATCCCGGTAGGTGGTTTTGAGGATGGAAACGGTATCGCTTTCGCAATAGGCGCGATCCTCCTGCCAGATGCGGAAAAATTCCCGGTAGAGCCAATGGGTCTGATAGACGGGATTAAAGGAGAGGGTGAAGCGCTTGGCATGGCGGCTTGTGCCGCGCAGGCGCTTATCCAGCTGCTTGAAATCCCGCCATTCACATTCGGTGGCCTCCTCCATCCAGATATCCGTCAGCGCGCCCCGCTGGGGGGTGATGGATTTGATTTTCTCCACATCGTCAAGACCGGCAAAGAGCAGCTGCGCGCCGTTATTGAGGGCGGTGATGCTCATTTCGGTTTTATTGATGCGGAAGAGGGCGCGGAGCCCCAGGCGATTCATCGCCTTGATGATTTCATTCCAGCAGCTGGCCCGGAGCGTGGCCTTCACATTGCGGATGACGAGGGTGTTTCGTCCGGCGAGGGCATCAAGGACGCATCTCGTGGCCAGGAAAACGCTTTTGCCGCTGCCTGCGCCGCCAAAATAAATCTGATAGCGATGGAGATTGGAAAGCTGCGGCTGATAGACCTTATTGATAAAATCGCCCCGAAGGGAAATGCGCGGCATGGATCAATCCTCCTTTATGCAGATTTCATAATCCCCGCCGGAGAGGGATTCGCTCTGAACCGGATACAGCTTTTCCAGGATCAGCGTGGCCGCCTTGATTACATCGCCGCTGGTTGTATCCGGGTCTTCAAGCAGGGAAATCAGCCGCTCTGCCGCCAGGAGCGCCGCCTGCTGTGTTTTTTCGGTGAGAAGCTGGGCGGTGCTTTTCTTTCTGATGGGGATCACCTCCTTTTTGCCCGGCGGGGGATGATGTCATTATAACGGGCCAGGGCTGACAGGAGATGACAATCGATGAGGCAATTTTGCAAATTCCCGGCCCATGCGGGCTTGCTAAATTGCGGCAAAACAGGTATCATAGAATACCGGAGGCGAAAGCATGGACGAAAAGAGGATTCTGCTGACCATCAGCTATGAGGGAACGGCCTATTGCGGATGGCAGTTTCAGGAGAACGGGCCCAGCATACAGGCCGAAATGGAAAAGGCGCTGGAAAAGGCGCTGGGGACATTTACCCGCATTACCGGGGCCAGCCGCACCGATGCCGGGGTGCATGCCCTGGGGCAGCGGGCGCATTTTGATACGGTTTCCAATATTCCGCCGGATAAATATCCCTTTGTACTCAATCGTTTTCTGCCGCCGGATATCCGGGTGCTGGAGGGGCAGGAGGTGCCGGGGGATTTTCATGCCCGCTTTCAGGCCGCGGGCAAGCTATACACCTATCGCATTCATAACGCCCGGCAGCCCAGCGCCATTTACCGGAATCTAACCGCCCATGTGCCGGTGCGGCTGGATGCGGAAAAAATGCACCGGGCGGGCCAGGCCATACTGGGCACCCATGATTTTGCCGCCTTTGCCGCCGCAGGGGGGCAGGCGAAAACCACGGTGCGCACCATGCATTATTTGACCGTGGAGCGCATGGGGGAGGAAATCACCCTGCGGGTGCATGGCAATGGCTTTCTTTACAACATGGTGCGGATCATTGCCGGAACGCTGATTGGCGTGGGGCAGGGCAAGCTGCCGGAGGATTGCCTGGCCAGGGCCCTGGAAACGAAAAACCGGCTGGATCTGGGGGTGACCGCCCCGGCAGCGGGGCTGGAACTGACCCGGGTGGAATATGCATTTGAAGAAAAGGAGCAGGAAGAATGCTGAAGGATATTTTATCGGCGCATTTTGCGGCCTATCCCCAAATGGAGCCCCAGGACGCGGTGAAGCTGATCTATCAGAATGAATTTGGCCCGGGGCATCTATTGGGCAAGGGGGATAAGAGCATGCAGCGGCTGAGGGCCGAAATGCTTTCCCTGCAGCCCGGGAAAAAGGAGCCGCTGTATGAGGCCATCGGAAACGGCCTGTGCCGGCTGAATCTGCGGCCCTGCCTGGAAAAGGGAATCCCCGCCGAGGATATTCACGCCCTTTTTGCCGAGGCGGCCCGGACGACCCAGGGCGATCTGAAGGAATTCCGCAAAAAACTCCGGGAACTGATCGAAATGGCGGAGGCGGATGAAACGCCCTTTGATGCGGGCATGCTGGATTGGTATCTGATCGAATATCAGGAAAAGGGATACCCGATGGTGAGCCACAGCGAGAGCTATCGGGCTGCCTATCAGCCCGCGTACCGGATTGTGGTGCAGAAGCGGCTGAAGGATTACCTGGCCGCGAAGCGGGCAAATAAGGAAAACGGGGGAGAATAATTGCGGGAGGGGACTTTTGCGTCAAAAGTCCCCTCCCGCACCCTCCCGAAAACCGGCTCTGGATGTTTCATGGAGGGTTCTTGCCAAATTGAATGCCAGTGAAGCAAAGGAAACAAGTTGTAAAGAGTGAAGCGGCAATGTCTTTGCCAAGAGAGATGGCATCGCTTCTGCAGAACACCTGCTTGAATGCCAGCGAAGCAAAAGGGAAGAAGCAGGAAAAAGAAAACAGCAATGCTCTCACAGAACGTGAAGGCATTGCTGCTGCTTTTTAAGCTGCTATTCTTTTTTTGCTGATCTGGCATTCAACCTGGAAATTTCCCTTTTGTCTCATCCAGAGCTGGTTTTCAGGAGGGTGCGGGAGGGGACTTTTGACGCAAAAGTCTCCTCCCGCAAAAATTTCCGTTTTCTTTCTCGTTCCCTGGTTTTCGGGAAGGTGCGGGAGGGTGCTTTTGACGCAAAAGCATCCTCCCGCAAATATTCCTTCCGCAATATTATTCCTCGGAACTCTGCGGGTTAGGCCAGGTGATCCTGGAGCCGCCATTCCTGCCGGGTATGCAGGAAGAGGAGGGCGATGATCCCATGAGCGGCGACGGTACACAGCACACCCGCCAGGCCGCAGCCATCCGCCGGGGTAAAGGCGGTGAGGGAGGCAAGGCCCTTCACCAGATCCACCAGGCTATCCGCCGCCATCAGCAGGGAGATCACGGCGGCGGGCAGGAACATGCCGCGCCTGATCTCCTCGCAATCCAGCATTTTGCCCATCTGGCGCAGGCTAAGGCCCATGAAGCAATAATACAGGCAGGCGAGGATCATTCCGGCAAAGGCCTTCACCTCTTCCATGGTGAAGGAAAGCACCTCGGTGGTTTCGGCATCCACCGGCAGCGTCAGATTCAGCGCGCCATTTTCCAGCGCAATGCTGTTTGCCGAAAAGATCAGGCCGATATAGCCGGTCAGGGCGAAGAAGGTAGCAAAGGCAAAGAGCGCAAAGGCCACCAGAAACATCATGCCCCACTGGCGCATGCTTTTGCCGGTCCTGAGGGAGCGGGCGCGGGAAACGAAGAACATTTCCAGGGGCGGCACGATCATGAGAATGATCAGGGAATAGCCGTTGATCACCCCATCCTGCGCGCCCAGCAGCAATTGCGCCACATCGAAAACGAAGCTGGCAATCAGCAGCGCCAGATAATACAGAAGCCGCCGATCCTGAAGGAATTCCTGAGCAATGCGCTGGCCCGCCAGGGCGCGATAGCTTTTAAGCCTTGATTTCATCTATGCCCGCTCCTTTCCCAAAATTGATTTTCATGCCGATAGAGCGGAGGAAGCGATCCAGGCCGGAGAAGCCGTTTTGATCCTGCTTATACACCCCGGCATCGGAAAGCACCTGACAGCAGGTATCGGCCACGGCCTCGCGCAGGGCCTGATCTGCGGCCTCGGCGGAAAGGGAGGTGCCAAGACGGGCGGCAATTTCCCGAACCCAGCTTTCATGCGGGGAGCCGGCGGGGATATCGCCCTTGCCCTGGAGGAACAGGGAGAGCCCGGCCAATTCGCTCTTCAGCCGCCCGGGCAGGATAAAGAGGCCCATGACCTCAATCAGGCCGATATTTTCCTTCTTGATATGATGCAATTGGGCGTGGGGATGGAAAATGCCCAGGGGATGGGCCGGGCTGGTGCGGTTATTGCGCAGCACCAGATGCAGCCGATAGCGGCCATCGGAAAGCCTGCGCACCACGGGGGTTACGGTATTATGAGGGGCATCGGTATGGGCGTAAATATCGCAGGCGGGATCGGAATATTCGCGCCAGGCGAAAAGCACCTGCATGCCGATATCGGTCAATTCCTCCCGGCTTTCCGAGGTAAAGCGCAGGCAGGTCATGGGCCAATCGACCAGGCAGGCCTGGGCAGGGCCATCGATGGAAAAGCGCGCCCCGGCCTTATCCATGGGGAAAAGATGGCGGCCGCCCTGATAATGATCATGGGTGAGGATGGAGCCGCCCACGATAGGCAGATCAGCATTAGCACCCAGGAAATAATGGGGGAAGCGATCCACAAAATCAAAGAGCCGCTGGAAGGAGAGGCGCGTAAGATGCATGGGCTCATGCTTTCCGGAAAGCACGATGCAATGCTCATCATAATACAGATAGGGGGAATACTGGAGATACCATTCCTCCCCGGCCAGATTCAGGGGAAGGATGCGGTGATTCTGGCGGGCAGGAAAGCCGACGCGCCCGGCATAGCCCGGGTTTTCCCGGCAGAGCATACAGGCGGGGTATCCGGCCTGGGGCGCATTTTTCGCCGCGGCAATATCCCGGGGATCCTTTTCCGGCTTGGAAAGATTGATGGTGATTTCCAATTCGCCGCAGGGGGTCTGGGCGGGATAGCGGATATTCTGGGCGATGCGGGCCACGCGGATATAATCAATATCCCGGCACAATTGATAGAACCAATCAGTGGCGGCCTGGGGGCCCTGCTGATTCAGCAGCGAATAGAAGGTCTGGCGCACCTGGGCGGGATGGGGGGTAAAGCAGCCGGCCAGACGGGCGGAAAAGCGATCCTTTTCATCATTGGTATCGGGAATAACGCCCCGGGCCGCCGCCCATTCGGAAAGCTCCTGCAGGCAGGCGGCGATATCCGCGCCCGCCAGCTCGCCCGGTGCAGGGGCATCAAGCCGCAGGCAATCCAGAAAAAGATTCTGGGTATAGGCCCGATCCTCGGGCAGAACCAATTGCTTTTCTTCCAGCAAATCCAATAAATGATCCAGCAGCATACGAATAAAGACTCCTTCGTTATTTTCCGATTTCGGTGACCGTATAGCCCGCCCTTTCCAGACGCTGGGCCAGGCCATCCTCTCCTACGATATGGGCCGCGCCCACCGCGAAAAGCACCCGCCTTCCGCCGGAAAGATACCGGATGGCATCCTCCTCAAAGGCGGCGTTCCGCAGGGAATACATCCGCTGATAATAGGCGGTGTATTCCTGGGCATGCTCCGGCGGGATGGCGGCCTGCTCCTGGGAGAGGAGCAGGGTAAGGAGCGGCTCGCTCCCCTTTTCCCAGGCATTGGACAATAGATTGATGGAGAAGGCAGCGGCCTTGGGCTCTGCCAGCAGCATTCTCAATTGCTCATCCACCATGGCATCCGGCATATCAAGCAGCAATTGCAGCTGCTCCTCCAGCGTTTCCAGGGCATGGATTTCCTTGCCGTCCGCATGGGCGCGGCTGAGCAGATGCTGATCCACCCCCAGATTGCTTTCCCGGCCGATGGAGGTATAGAGCTGCTCCTGCGCCAGGGAGAGCCAGGCAGCAATATGCAGCTTTTCCAGCACCGCTTCGGCCTGCCCCAGCTTTTCGACGCCCAGGGCGAAAACATCGGGGGAGAGATGATTGCGGGCGCTGTCCGCTGCGCCGTACATAAGGGCCATGGAATACTTCAGCATCTGGCCCGCATCCTCTGTCAGGGCGATCAGATCCATTTCCACCGCCAGAATATCGGCCTCCCGATAGGCCCGTTCCACGGCCTCGCTCAGGGGATACATGGCTTCATTGCCCAGATGGATGGTGCCAAGGAGATAGATGACATGCCCGTTTTCATCCTGAACCTGATAGAGCAGGGGGGTGGATTCCGCGCCCGCCCCGGAAACCGAAAAGAGCAGGGACAGGGCAAGCAGCAGGGCGGGAAGCATCCGCTTTTTCATGGCGAGCCTCCCGCTATCTTGCGCCCTTATCGTAGGGAACGCCCTCCGCCTTGGGAGCGCGGGAGGATTTGGAGGTAAAGGCCAGCACGATCAGCGTGATCAGGTAGGGGAGCAGGCGATAGAAATTGGTGTTGATGCCCAGTTCCTTAAGCATATACACGCCATCGCCATTGATATCCAGGCTGGCATAGGAGGCGGCGATGCACTTGAACATGCCAAAGAGCAGCGCCGCGCCCGCGATATTCAGCGGCTTCCAGTTGCCGAAGATCATAACGGCCAGCGCCAGGAAGCCAAAGCCCGCCACATCGCCATTGGAGGAGCAATTGGCGGTGGTCATGGCATAGACAAAGCCGCCCATGCCGGCCAGCGCGCCGGAAATGCCCACGCCGATATAGCGCATCTTGACCACATGAATGCCCAGGGAATCGGCGGCCTGGGGATTTTCGCCGCAGGCACGCAGCCGCAGGCCGAATTTGGTCTTATAGAGGATCACGGCCAGCACCACATAAATGACGATGCAGACATAGGTGGCGATATAGACCTTATTGAGTAGCGCATCCCCGATCAGGCTCATTTCCTGGGTGCGGCCATAGCCCAGCATGCTCTTTTTGAGCATGAACCAGCTGGCCGAATCGCCCTGGGCCATCTGCAGGGTATTCTGATTGGCGATGATGCGGATGAGGAAAAGCACCAGGGCCGGGGCCATCAGATTCAGCGCCGTGCCGCCGATGGTCTGATCCGCCTTCAGATTGATGGCGGCAAAGGCCAGCAGCATGGAAAACAGCGCGCCCATGATGGCAGAGGCCAGCATGGCCAGCAGCATAAAGCCCTGCAGCGACCAGAAATCCTTGGCGGCATAGGCATCGGCAAACCAGCCCCACTGCTGCACCAGGCGGACGAACAATACGCCGATGAAGGCACCGAAGATCATGATGCCCTCCAGGGCCAGGTTAATGATGCCGCTGCGCTCGGCAAAAACGCCGGCCAGGGCCACAATCATCAGCGGAATGGCATAGATCAGGGTTTGACGGATCAGGAAACTCATTCTTCCGCGGCCTCCTTTCCTTTCTGGGGCTGCATATCCCCATTAACCGGGGCAGCAGGCTGCACCGCATGCTTTTTCCTGCCGCTGAGCAATTGCTTGATCAGCAGGGAGAAGGCGGCAAGATAGACGATCACGGCGATGATGACATCGGTGATGTATTCATTGAAGGCGGTCAGATTGGTCAGCTGCAGCCCGGCAATATCCAGCATGGACATAAACGCCCCGGCAAACACCACGCCGATGGGATGATTGGCCGCCAATAGCGCCACCGGGATGCCGTTAAAGCCATCCGTCGGCAGGGATTGATAGGTAGACCAGAAGAATTCCGTATTGCCGGAGAGCCAGTACAGCGCGGCGGCGGCCCCGGCCAGAGAACCGGCAATGGCCATGGAAAGCACGATATTGCGCTTATCCTGGATACCGGCATAGCGGGCGGCATAGCGATTGGAGCCGCAGGCCTTGAGTTCATAGCCGAAGGTGGTGCGGTTGAGCAGGATGAAAACCACGATGGCAAGCAGGATGGCAACGAGGATGCCGCCGTTTACCTGGGAGCCGGGGAAGAGAAGATCCAGCCCCATTTTCGGGGTTTCCACGCCGTTAAAGGTGGTTTTGTAGATATAGCCGGTCTTGGTGCCCTCGGTGATATTTTTCAGATTGCTGACATCAAAGGCCCAGGTGACCACATTGGCGGCAATCCAGTTGGTCATGATGCAGGCGATGACCTCATTGATATTGAGCAGCGCCTTCAGCAGCCCCGGAATGGCCCCCCACAGCGCGCCCGCCAGCATGCCGCCCAGGAAGGCCAGCAGCCAGATGATCCAGGCGGGAACGGAGGAGGAGGGAATGCTCAGGGCGATAAACAGCGTGGCGCAGGTGCCCGCCAGATACTGGCCGGGCGCGCCGATATTGAACAGGCCGGTCTTAGAGGCCACAGCCACGGAAAGGCCGGTCAGGATCACGGGGGTGGCGCGGAAGAGCATATTGCCGATGCTGGTGGGGTTAAAGCCGAAGGTCAGCGCGCCTGCGGCATCACGGCCCGTGCTGAAAATGCCCAGCAGCACCAGACGAATGCCATCCAGCGCGCCCTTGAAGCCAATGCTGCCGGTGGAGCAGCCCACAATCAGGATCAGCACCGCCCCGGCCAGCAGGCCGATGACGATGGAGATCAGGGATGCCATAACCGAGCGGGAGCCATCCTTATGCAGGAAAGCCGAGAAGGAATTCTTTTTCATGCCTGCGCCTCCTTGCCCTGACGCTTTGCCCCAGCCATATACAGCCCCAATTCTTCCACGGTTATGGCCTTGGGATCAAATTCGCCCACGATTTCACCCTCATACATCACCAGAATCCGGTCGGAAAGATTCATGACCTCATCCAATTCCAGCGATACCAACAGCACGGCCTTGCCCGCATCCCGCTGGGCCACCAATTGGTTATGGATATACTCAATAGCGCCCACATCCAGGCCGCGGGTGGGCTGCACCGCGATGATCAGGGGCAGATCCCGATCAATTTCCCGGGCGACGATGGCCTTCTGCTGATTGCCGCCGGACATGCTGCGGGCGGTGGTAACGGCCCCCTGGCCCGAGCGGACATCGTATTGCTCAATCAGTTCATTGGCGTATTCCCGAACCGCATCAAAGCGGATGAAGCCATGATGCTGAAAGCGGGGCTCCTGATACCGCTGCAGCACCAGATTCTGCTCCAGCGTATAATCCAGAATCAGGCCATGCTTATGCCGATCCTCCGGAATATGGCTCATGCCCTGGCGGCTGCGCTCCCGAATGGAGGTAGAGGTAATATCATGGCCGCAGAGGGAAACATGGCCGCCGGTGATTTTTTCAAGGCCGGTCAGGGCGTGAACCAGCTCGGTCTGGCCATTGCCATCGATACCGGCGATGCAGAGGATTTCCCCTGCCCGGGCGGTAAAGGAAACATCATGCACGGCATCCCGCTTATACAGCTTGGACTGTACCCGGAGATTGGAAACGGAAAGCACATCCTTGCCGGGGGCGGCGGGGCCTTTTTCCACCACCAATTGCACGGGGCGGCCCACCATCATGCGGGAAAGCTCCTCCTTGGAGGTGGAGGCGGTTTCCACGGTGCCGATATAGCGGCCCTTGCGCAGCACGGTGACCCGATTGGAAACAGCCATGATTTCATTGAGCTTATGGGAAATGAAGAGGATGGATTTGCCCTCCTTGGTCAGCTCCCGCATGATCTGCATAAGCTCCTCAATTTCCTGAGGGGTCAGCACGGCGGTGGGCTCGTCAAAAATCAGCACCTCGTTATCCCGGTACAGCATTTTGAGAATTTCAACCCGCTGCTGCATGCCCACGGTGATATCCTCCACCTTGGCATCCAGATCCACCTTCAGGCCATAGCGCTCCGAAAGGGCCTGCACCTTTTTCCGGGCGTCCTTTTTCTGCAGAAAGCCCAGGCGGGTTTCCTCCGCGCCCAGAATGATATTATCCAGCACCGTATATACGTCAATCAGCTTGAAATGCTGATGCACCATGCCGATATGCAGGGCCGTAGCGTCATTGGGATTATTGATTTTTACTTCCTTGCCATCCTTTTTGATGATGCCCATTTCCGGCTGATAGAGGCCGAAAAGCACGCTCATGAGGGTGGATTTGCCCGCGCCGTTTTCGCCCAGCAGCGCATGGATTTCTCCCTTTTTCAGCTGCAGGGTTACATCATCATTGGCCTTGATCCCCGGGAATTCCTTGGTAATGTGAAGCATTTCAATTACATAGGGCGCCTCCGCCATGCTTCCCACTCCCCTTTCTGTGGTATAAAACGCATTTGTTTCACCGCTACCCATCCATTATAATAAAGCAGCGGGAAAAATGCAAGATGCGGAACCGAAATGGGAAAAAAGAAAATGGAAGATGAAGGGAAAATATTACTATTTTATTACTTGCTGATTGTTTATTTGTTTCACTGGCATTCAATTGGGCTATATGCCTCCATGAAACATCCAGAGCCGGTTTTGGGAGGGGGTGCGGGGGGGAAGCACTTTTGACTCAAAAGTGGTTCCCCCGCAAAATATCCCCGTCCCTCCATTTGCATTCAAAAAGGGAAGGGCGATGCCCTTCCCGCAATTGCTGTGAGGATTATTCGTACTTAACGGTAACCTTTTCGAAGACGACGTTGGCGATCTCGTCATTGTAGAGCGCATTGCCGTCCACGGTCACGTTGCCGCTGAGTACATCGTTAAAGAGCTGCTCATATTCGGCGACGGTGAAGCTCTCCAGGCTCCAGGTGGCGGTGGGCAGACCCACGGCGTTTTCGGCAACGCCCAGGCTGGTGGCCTTGCCGCCGATTTCGGCGAAGGTGCCGTCATAGACCTTGGCGATGGCCCATTCGGTAGCGGAGGCCAGGCCCTTCATGGCGGAGGTCACAACGGTTTCGGACTTGGTGGACTGGTCCACGTCAACGCCCACAACGAAGCCATCATTGGCGGAAGCCGCAGCAGAGATGGAGGCGAACATGGAGCCGCCGCAGGCGAAGACGATTTCCGTGCCGGTTTCATACCAGCCGGAGATCATGGTCTGCAGTTCGGGGGAATCGGAGAAGGCAGCGCCATACTGCCAGGAGTAGCGCAGATCAACATCCACACCCTTGACCTTGGCGGCCGCTTCGGCGCCCTGGGCAAAGCCGTAGCCATAGCGGGCGCAGGCAGGATTGGTGCCGCCGCCGCCGCCGGAGAAGCCCAGCTTGGTGAAGCCATCCATAACCACGGCATAGCCGGCGAAATAGCCGCACTGCTCTTCCTTGAAGGCGATGCCGGCCACATTGCTCAGATCATCAAAGGCCCAGCCATCGATGAAGATGAAGGAAACCTCAGGATATTCAGCAGCGGCCTTGGCCAGCGCGGTGCCCTGCATGAAGCCGGCGCAGACGATCACCTTGGCGCCGCCCTCGGCAGCAGCCTTCATGGCGTCATAGCGGTCATCATCGGTGGCAGCATTGCCGTTGGCGGGCTGATAATACTTATAGGTCTTGCCATTGGCGGAGGCATAGGCCTTTACGCCGTTCCAGGTGCCCTGGTTGAAGGATTCATCCTTCAGCTGGCCCACATCGGTAACGAAGGCGATTTCGTATTTGCCGTCGGGGGAGGTAATGGTATCTTCGATTTCATCGGGATTGACGGGAGCGGCATCGGCCAGCGCCACGCAGGGCAGCAGCAGAGCCAGAGCCAGGAACAGAGCCAGGAACTTTTTCATGGTGCATTCCTCCTATGATTCTTAATGGACGCATACGCGCCATTCGAAGGTATTATAGCAAAAATGCATATTAATTGCAATTGTTATGGCAGAAAGCAGATGAATTTAAGAAATTTTTAATGATTGGCGCCGGTTTCCCCGCCCTGACCGGTGGCATACATGCTGTAGAGGGAATGATAGAGGCCGCCCTTCTGCATTAATTCTTCATGGGTGCCCTGCTCCTCAATGCCATTTTCGGTCAGCACCCAGATCACATCGGCATTGCGGATGGTGGTCAGGCGATGGGCAATGGTAAAGGTGGTGCGGCCCTTGGCCAATTCCTCCAGGGATTTCTGCACCAGCAATTCGCTTTCGTTATCCAGGGCGCTGGTGGCCTCATCCAGGATCAGAATCGGCGGATTTTTTAAGAAGACCCGGGCGATGGACAGCCGCTGCTTCTGGCCGCCGGAGAGCTTGACGCCCCTTTCGCCGATATAGGTATCATAGCCATCGGGCATGCGGGAGATGAATTCATGGGCGCCAGCCATCCGGGCGGCCCGGATGATCTCCTCCTCCGTGGCCCCGGGCTTGCCGTAGGCAATGTTTTCCCGTACGGTGCCGGAGAAAAGATAGACATCCTGCTGCACCATGCCGATGGCGCTGCGCAGGGATTTGAGGGTGATCTGGCGGATATCGCGGCCATCCACCAGAATGCGCCCGGAGGTGACATCATAAAACCGGGGAATAAGATTGCACAGCGTGGTTTTTCCCGAGCCGCTGGGCCCCACCAGCGCCACATTCTGCCCGGGCTGCACATGCAGATCCACATGGCCCAGCACCTCATGGGAGGCGTCATCGGCATAATGGAAGCCCACGTTTTCAAAGCAGACATCGCCCCGGACGTTTTTCAGCTCCTCCGCCCCGGGCAGATCCTTGATTTCCACCGGCTCCTCCATGATTTCCGCAAAGCGCTCAATGCCGGTCATGCCGCGCTGGAACTGCTCGGTATAATCCACCACCCGGCGGATGGAGGTAAGCAGCGTGGAAATATAGAGAAGATAGGCGGTGTAATCGCCCACGGAAATCTGGCCGTTTGCCATAAAGAGCGCGCCGACCACCACCACCATGATATACATAAGCCCGTCAAACAGCCGGGTGACGGTATTGAACCCGGCCATGTAGCGATACTGGCGGCGCTTGCACTGGAAGAAAAGATGATTGCCCTTGCCGAATTTTTCGTTTTCCAGTTCCTCATTGGCAAAGGATTTGACCACTGCCACGCCCAGCAGGCTATCCTCCACCTGGGCGTTGATTTCTCCCACCTGATGGCGGCAATCCTTAAAGGCCTGGCGCATCCGGCGGCTGAAATAGCGCACCCCCACCAGCATGAAGGGCAGCAGCGTAAAGAGCATCAGCGTCAGCCAGACATTCATCCCGCAGAGGATGATAAAGGAGGCGACGATCTTGACCGCGTTGATCAGCAGTTCCTCCGGGCAATGATGGGAAAATTCCGTGACCTCAAACAAATCCGAGGTAATGCGGGCCATGATCTGGCCGACCTTGGTATTATTGAAATAGGAAAAGGAAAGCCGCTGCAGATGGGCAAATAAATCGGCGCGCATATCCGTTTCCAGCTTCGTGCCCGTAACATGCCCCCAGTACTGCATGAAATGATTGGCCAGCGCATCGATGATCCGCAGGATCACATACACGCCGCCCAGCTTCAGCACCCACCCGGCGGTGATTGCCGTGTAATCTGCTGCTGCCTGATTGGTAATGGCGCGCACAATCAGCGGGAATACAATTTCGCAGAGCGTGGTCAGCAAAGCACAGAGCAGATCAAAAAAGATTTCCTTCCGATACTTTTTGTAATAGGGCAGAAAAATTTTCAGCAGCCTGCCGATCTTCATTTGCGCCAAGGGGGTCTCTCTCCTTTCGTGTGCGAGGTGGAAACAGCCATGCTGTTCTTTCAAGTATTCATATCTTACCGTTTCCCTGGCATTCAGCCTGGTTTCATCCCTCCATGAAACATCCGGAGGCGGTTTTCGGGAGGATGCGGGAGGGAACTTTTGACGCAAAAGCATCCTCCTGCAAAACTTTCCGCCATTTCCTTTACAGCCGCAGGGAGGGGCGGGCGTTCAGGGAAAGATCGGCGATTTCGCCGCGGCGGAGGCGATAATAGGCGGCGGAGGCGATCATGGCGGCGTTATCGCCGCAGAGATCAAGGCGGGGCATATTAAAGGCGATGCCGCGCTTTTTGCAGGCGGCCTCCATTTCCTGTCTCAGCAGGCGATTGGCGGATACACCGCCCGCCAGCGCCATTTTGCGCAGGCCCAATTCATCAGCGGCCAGCATGGCCTTATCCACCAGAAAGGAAACCACGGCATGGCGGAAGGAGGCGGCCAGATCGGCATCATTCAGGTTTTCGCCCTTCTGCCGGGCATTATGCACGGCGTTGATGAAGGCGGTTTTCAGGCCCGAGAAGGAATAATCATAGCGGCCCTCGGTGCGGGGCCGGGGCAGCTTCAGCGCGCGGGGATCGCCCTCCTCGGCCAGACGATCCAGCAGCGGCCCGCCGGGATAGGGAATATTCAGCACCCGGGCCGCCTTATCAAAGGCCTCCCCGGCGGCATCATCCTGGGTCTGGCCGATGATGCGGTAAACGCCGTAATCCTCTACCGAGAAAAGATGGCTGTGGCCGCCGCTGACCACCAGACAGGCAAAGGGCGGCTGCAGATCGGGATCGGTAAGGAAATTGGCGCAGATATGGCCCTCAATATGATTGACGGGGATCAGCGGCTTTTTGGCGGCATAGGCCAGGGCCTTGGCGCAGGAAACGCCGGTCAATAGTGCGCCCACCAGGCCGGGGCCATAGGTGACGGCGATGGCATCCACATCGGATAGCTTCATTCCCGCATCGGCAAGCGCCTGATCCACCATGAGATCGACCTTCTCCACATGGGCGCGGCTGGCAATTTCCGGCACCACCCCGCCATAGAGGGCATGCAGATCGATCTGGGTAAAGACGGCGTTGGAAAGGATTTTCCGCCCGTCCTCCACGACGGCCGCCGCCGTTTCATCACAGCTGGATTCAATGGCCAGAATGCGCAGATGCTCCTTTTTTTCAAGGAGAGAGAGGGCCTGGCGGCTGCAATCAATATAATCCATAAAAAATACTTCCTTTGCGCGTTAGGCTTCCTTCCGGCCTACCTTGAACCAGGCAATGATCACCAGGAGCATCATGCCCAGCACCGGCAGGAGGGATTTGAGCAATTCGGTGGCATACCAGACGAAAAATTCCAGCGGCATCAGGGCCATCAGCAGATCGGTTGCGGGATTGAGCAGCCACAGATCATTGGCAAAGACCAGCTGATGCAGGGCGCGGAACAGGCCGTTGAAATCGATGCAGCCCCAGATCAGCACCGCCGCCGCCAGGGCAAGCAGCAGCATCCCCCCATAGGCAAAGCCCTGCACCACCTGGGAAAGCAGCGCGCCGCGCTTTTCTCTCCGGGAAAAAAGATACAGCCCGGCAATCACCGCCGCCGCCAGCCCGCCGCCGACCCAGCGCACGCCTTTGAGGAAGGAAACAATGCCGCGCACATCCTGTAGATGCAGATTTTCCTTTTCGGAAAAGGCATCCTCAAGAAGCGTGGAATCCTCAGGCGAGGGCACCTGAACGGTTTCCGTCTTTCCATCCAGATATTCGGAAAGGGCGGCGGCATAGAGGGTATAGCGGCTGGCAGGGACGGAAAGATGGGCCGTATCGGCATAGGTAAGAAAGCCCTTTTCCATCAGCGCCTGATTGGTGACGGAAGAGGCGGCGATGGAAGAAAGCAGCGCCAGAAAGCCCAGAACACCCAGACAGACAAAGCCGATTTTTTTGAGATAGCGCATGGCGGAATCCTCCCGCAGATTTCCTGATGAGCGGGGCGAAAAAACGCGGCCATCCGGGCCGCAGCGCGCCCCATGAGGGAGCGGGGGAGAGATTCTTTGCCCGCAAAGAACCGCTCCCCCGGTGTTCCCAATTACTGCATTTTCAGATAGGCGGTGGTAAAGCCCTCCAGATTGCCGTTCATTACATCATCGATATTGCCGGATTCAAAGCCGGTGCGATGATCCTTGACCATGGTATAGGGCTGGAAGACATAGGAGCGGATCTGGCTGCCCC
>CAZJUJ010000040.1:0-27245 GCA_964549135.1 uncultured Oscillospiraceae bacterium
CGGCACATTTCTGTTCTGCCCGCGCCGCTTTCTTGCGACTTACGGGCGCACCCAGCATTCATCCAGGCCGAAGGGCTCCACCTGATCGGTGTAATCGGCATAAATCGCCTGCATCTTTTGGGAATATTCCCCGTACAGCCGATGCTGGGGCTGAAGAATTTCAAGCACGGGGCATTTTTTTCTGGCCTGCCAGATGGTATCCCCGGTTTTGATGCCGCAGGCCTTGGCCAGATCATTTTTCGCCAGCACGATGCCATGGCGCTTTTCCTGAGCGCCGCAGACGGCAAGGGGCCTTCCCTTTAATTCCGGGTGCAGCGCGCATTCCACCGAGGCGTAGAAATTATTGCAGTCGCTGTGCAGAATGGTTCGCATGATTTGTCAGCTCCAATAAGAACGATCGTTCGCATAGCCTATTATACGCCTCCATCCCGGCAATTACAAGAGGGAAAATAAGAAAATTTGTTCGCATATATTGGCAGGGGGCAAGCAAAAAGCCCGGCGGCGTTTTTTGCCGTCGGGCGGGAAGGAATGGGGGGAGGATATTTATTTTGTTTCCACGATCATGGAATCATAGCTGACCAGGAAGCCGGGCAGGCGGGCCTCCATCTCCGCATGGGGGACAAGGCCGTTATGGGAAAAATGATTGGCCACGAAAATGGTCTTTTCATCCGCCGCGCCGATATGCAGCAGTGTTTCCCGAAGGGACAGAATCTGGGGGATGCCCATATGGCCCACATAATCAAGATCCAGCACGCCGTTGGTGCAATCCAGGGAGATGATGCTGATTTTTTTGCCGGTGAGGAAGGCCGCATCCGCCGGGGTCAGGCCGCTGGTATCATGGGCGTAGAGAACGCTCTCGCCGTCCTTTTCGATCAGGTAGAAAAGGGCCTCCTCGCTGCGGCGGTATTCCGCATCGCGGAAAACAACGGGCCAGGCGGCATCCGGGGCGCTGCTGACGCAATGGATGGCCTCCAGCGCCGTCACCCGGTAGCCCTCGATTTCCACCGGCTCAAAGGGGATCATCCGCTGAAAGCGGGTATACGCGTTGAGATGCGGGGAGAGCATTTCTCCCACGCGGGCATTGCCGTAAATCGTCAGGGGCGGATCATTTTCCGGCGTATGGGCATACGGGGGCATGCGCAGGGCCAATTCATCCAGGCTGAAATGATCGGCATGGGTATGGGTAATGAGGATGGAATGCAGATGGGAATAATCCAGCCCGTTTTTCAGGGAATGCAGATAGGAATCGGGGCCGAAATCGAGCTTCAGGGTATCATCGATCATCGCGCCCGAGCGGGTGCGGATCTCCCTGCCGCCCTTTTCCCGGGCATAGCGGCAGATTTTGCAGGCGCAGAACAGGGCCGGGGCGGCCTCGGCAGCAGCCGTACCAAGAAATTGAAGCTTCATGGCGAATTATCCTTTCTCTCCATCTTGTGAAAAAGGCGGGAGGAAACGCCCGAAAGCATGTCCCCCCGCCCTGATTTCAAAAGATCAGCGCTGCACGCGGCCGGAGACATTGCCGCCAGCCAGGGCCAGCACTTCCTTTTCGGAAGCGAGGTTGAAATCAAATTCGGTGGTCTGCTTGAGGCAGGAGGCCGCCACGGCGAATTCGATGATGGCCTGGCAATCGCCGGCCCATTTATTCATGGCATGGATCAGGCCGCCGCCGAAGCTATCGCCGCCGCCCACGCGATCCACGATATGGATCAGATAATTCTTGGCGAAGTACGCATCCTTACCGTCATAGAGCATGCCGCTCCAGTTATTATCGGAGGCGGAGATGGAGCCGCGCAGCGTGATGGCCACATAATCAAAGCCAAAGCGCTCCTTCAGCTTCCGGGCTACGGAAACATAGCCCTCCTTATCCAGCTTGCCGCTGTTGATATCGGTGTTATCGGCCTCAATGCCGAAGACATCCTTGGCGTCTTCTTCATTGGCGATGCAGACATTGACGTAGGGCATCAGCTGGCCCATGACCTGACCGGCCTTTTCCCGGGTCCAGAGCTTGCCGCGGTAATTCAGATCGCAGGAGACCTTGATGCCCTTTTCCTTGCAGGCCTTCACCGCATCCATGCAGATTTCGGGCAGCTCGCCGCCCAGGGCGGGGGTGATGCCGGTGAAATGGAACCAATCGGCGCCCTCCAGAATCTTATTCCAGTCATAATCCTCCCGCTTGGAGAGGGCCACGGAGGAACCGGCGCGGTCATAGATGACCTTGCTGCCCCGCTGGGAAGCGCCCTTTTCGCAGTAGTAGATGCCGAGCCGGGGGCCCTGACGCAGCATCATGGAGGTATCCACGCCGTACTGCCGCAGGGCGTTGACGGCGTTCTGGCCGATTTCATGGGCAGGAACGGCGGAAACATACGCCGCCTCATCGCCGTAATTGGCCAGGGAAACGGCCACGTTGGCTTCGCCGCCGGCATAGGTCGCCTCAAAGCGATTGGCCTGGGAGAAGCGCAGATAGCCTTCGGGGTTCAGCCGCATCATGATTTCACCAAAGCATACAACCTTCATTTGTTATTGCACCGCCTTTACATATTCAGCCGCAAGGGCCGTGATTTTATCCCATTCACCATTGGCAATCCATTCCTTATTGACCAGGTTTCCGCCCACACCCAGCCCGGAAGCGCCGGCCTTCATGAAATCGGAGGCGTTCTTTTCATTCACGCCGCCCACCGCCATCAGCCGGATATGGGAAAGAGGGGCCTTGATCGCCTTGATATAGGCAGGGCCGAGATTGCCAACGGGGAATACCTTTACAAAATCCGCACCGGCCTTATGGGCCTCCACAATTTCGGAGGGCGTCAGCGCGCCGGGAAGGGAAATGAGACCCAGTTCCTTGGTGCGGCGGATGATTTCGGCATCCGTATTGGGGGAAATAATGTATTTTGCGCCAGCCTCAAAGGCCATGGTCAATTGCTCCTGGGTGACCACGGTGCCCGCCCCGGCAATGATCCGGCCGGCAAATTTATCGCAGAGCATCCGAATGCCCGCAGCAGTCTGGGCCCAGGTTTCGGGTGCCTGCTGATTGAAGGTGATTTCCATCAGCGTGATGCCGCCGGAAAGAAGGGCATTGGCCAGATTCTCCAATTGCTCGCCGGGCAGACCGCGCACGATGGCAATCAGCTTGCGGCTGGCAATTTCATCTTTTACATGCATTTTGTTTTCCTCCTTCTGTAAGAAGCATTTGCAGGCCGCCGCCATGCCCAGCAGCATATCCATGCCGGATGTTGCGCCGAAAAGGGAAAGCGCCTCCATGGAGGCAAGCGTCATTTCCTCTGCGGCGGCACGCACAGGCCCGGAAAAATAGCCTTCCTGCGCACAGCGCAGATACCGGGCGCTGATATCGGTGGTGCTTTCCAGCAGGGCGGGGCCCAGCAAAGCCGAATCCCTTCCAAGTATAGATAATACGCCAACAAGTGCGTCATCTCCTGCCGGCGTGGTGCCTTTTCCCAGGCCAATGGGCCATTTTTTTTCATCGCCGCGGCCCGAAAGCAGAAAATTCGCAAAATCTTCGATGCCCTCCATGGCCAGGCGGTATCGGGCCGGGGGCAAATCGGAAAGGCCGTTTCGCTTTTTAAGGCGCGCAAAATTGGAAAGAAACATTTCTGCCCGCTGCCGGGTCATTTTCTGCCGCCGAAAGGGGGAGAGGGCGGAAGACGCTGGATCGCAGAAAAGCGTCATGTCGGGCAGAAGCAATTTTCCCTGCTGCCAGGAAACAGGCGTGCCCAGGGGCAGCGCGCGCAGAAGGGAAAGAACAGCCGCTTTTACGCGCAGGCTGTCAGGCAATGGGGGAATATCCTCTCCCGTTATCGTCAGCAGCCTGGGCGGCCCCTCCTTTAGCGGGAAAGAAAAATTGACCACCCGGGCAAAGCAGGAATGTACCGTGCCGGAAAGCGCGTCCTTTTGCAGAAAAAAGGGGGTGAGCGCCCCTTTTACCAAAATCACAGCCCCAGACATTGCTTTGTGCCCCGGGCGACCATCAATTCTTCATTGGTTTCAAGCACCCAGATTTCAGCGCCGCTTTCGCTGCTGCTGATTTTGCCCTCCCGGCCGGAGGCGTTCAGGCCGGGATCCAGCTGCGCGTCCACGAAGGAAAGCCGATCGCAGACGGTTTTCCGCAGGGAAGCATCATTTACGCCGATGCCGCCGGTAAAGACCACCGCATCCAGCCCGCCCATATAGGCGGTAAACATGCCGATATAGCCCACGATCTGATCCGCAAAGGCGTCAATAGCCAGCCGGGCCCGGGGATTGCCTGCCTCGGCGGCGCTTCTTACCTCACGCATATCGTTGCTGACGCCGGAAAGGCCAAGCAGACCCGATTGAGAGGACAATTCCTGCATCGCCGCATCCAGGCCGCCCAGCTTTTCCGCCAGCATGGGCAGGCAGAATACATCAAAATCGCCCACGCGATTATTATGGAAAAGGCCGGATTGGGGGGTAGCGCCCATGGAGGCGGCTATGCTTTTGCCCTCCTTGATAGCGCAGAGGCTGCTGGAGCCGCCCAGATGGCAATTGACGATGCGGCGGCAATGGGGCGCGGCCTGGGCCATTTTCCAGGCGATATAGCTATGGCTGGAGCCATGGAAGCCATAGCGGCGCACGCCGTATTTTTCCTTCCATTCATAGGGCACGCCATACACCGCCCGGTATTCGGGCTGGGCGGCATGGAAGGCGGTTTCAAAGCAGGCCACCTGGGGCAGGGCGGGATAGAGCGCCCGCATGGAGCGCATCATCCTCAGATACATGGGATTATGGGCGGGAGCAAAGGAAACGTGGGCATCCATCTGGGAAAGCACCTCGTCATCCACCACATGCGCGCCGCTCAGGCTGCCGCCATGCACGGCCTTATAGCCGATGGCGGAAAGCTCCGCCATGGAGGCAAGCACGCCCTCCTCCAGCATGATTTTCAGGCACAGGGCAAAGGCATCCTCATGCCGGGGGCAGGGGGCCTCGCCCCGGATTTCCCGGGGCGAGCGGATGCGATAGGCGCTGAGCGGCGCGCCGATGCTCTCCACGCCGCCGGAGGAAAGCTCCCTTTCCCCCTGCGCCATTTCAAACAGCTTGTATTTGAAGCTGGTGGAGCCCAGATTCAAAACCATGATTTTCATGCGGCTCAGCTCCTGTATTCCAGTGCGAAGGCCTTCATGGCCTTCTGGAAGCATTCCATGGGCACACGGGCCATGCCCGCGCCGATCAGGCCGCCCTCTTTATGGAACATGCCGCCGTGAATGGCGGGCAGAATGCCGGTCTTGAGTACCAGGCGGATATCAATGCCCACGGGCAGGAAATCAAAATCCAGGGCGGGAATGGGATAATTATGATTCTTGGTGATGCAGATATGCTCCATTTCCCGGGTCTGGCCGATGGCCTCGGCATTGGTCATGCCGCGCAGATTGCATACGATGGGGCTGGCGGCGGCGGCCATGCCGCCCATACCGGCGCATTCCACCACGCAGCTATCGCCGCACCAGGGCAATTGATCATCGATGGTGAATTTGCTGGAGGTATAGCGGCCGGTCATCATGGGGGCGGGGGCGCAGAACCATTTGCCGGGCAGACCGGCAATCTTGATGCCGAATTCCACGCCATTGCCGCAGACGGCGGTGACCATGGTGGAATAGGGGGTACCTTCGGCGGCGGCCAGAGCGGCGCGGCTGGCCCCCTGACCATAGCAATGGAAGAAGCGGGGGGTTTCCACGATATACTGCACGGCTTTCATGATTTCTTCCTTGGGCCGATCCATGGCGAAAAGATCGGGCAGAATCTGCTTGTCAAAGAGCAGATCGCTGGCGGTCTGGCGGGTATGGTTTTCATCGCCCATCTGCATGGATTCGGCCAGGATGGGCTTGATGGAAAGGCCGCCGCGCTTGATGAGCATATCCCGGATGATGGGGAAAAGCTCCTCACGCATATAGCGCAGGTTATCGGCGATTTCGGGGGAATAGAGGCCCCAGCCGCAGAAGCCGCCCTGGAATTTGATGCCCTCGGCAGGGAAGGTGGCGGCGCGCCTGCCGCTGCGCTTATCCTCTACCACATTCATGGCTACGGATTTGGTGATGATGCCGGTGCCCGCGCCCACGGTATTATGGTTCAGCGCGGAATCGATCTTGATTTCCCCGGCCTTGATGCGGGCCACGGCCTCCTTTTCATCCTTGGCCCAGCCCTCAAAGAGCATGGCGGATACCATGCCGCGCTGATGCAGCATGACCATATCATCATAATCGATGGGCGGGCCGGAATGGAGAATCATATGATCCTCCAGCCCCTCCACGCATTCACCGGCGGGCTGAATATCGATCCAGACCGGATCGGAATCGACGATGCAGGATACCGCCTGCTGATTGGCAAGAGCAATTTTTTCCTTGATATCCATGATGGCTTTTCCTCCTTGCTTACAGGAACATATCCAGAAGTTCCTCAATTTCTTCATCCTGCTTATAGGGCGGCACCCACTGGATCTGGGTGCATTTTACCTCCTGGGCCTCCAGGGCGCTGAAGAAATTCTGAATGCCGATATTGATCACCCGGGGCTTTTTGCTTTCCTGGCTTTTTTCCTGATCCATGCTTACTGCCTCCCATCCAGGGCCGCCATCATGGCGGCGGCCAGCCTGGCACTCTGATAATTGCTGTCCGCCACGATGACGCCGGCCTTGCGCAGCGCCTCCCGGGCGGAAACGATATCCTGGGGATCGCCCTCTGCGCCGCAGATGGTGGCGATGAAGATAATATCCCGATGCTGGGCGCACAGATCCACATAGGGCATGATGGGATCCAGGGCAACGCCGGGGCCGGTAATGAAATCAAGCAGCACCACCGCCACCTGGGGATCGCGGATTTCCTGCATCACCCTTTTCACCCGCAGGGCGGGATCAAAGACGGGATGGGGCGCCTCGGCGGTGAAATCCTCCGCGCCCATATCCAAAATGGCATGGCCCTGGCTGACGGAATGATCGGCAAGCTGCCGGGCATATTTGGTTTCCAGATTGGAATAGAGCTGCACATCGGGATTGACCTGGCGGAAGAGAATCAGCGCCTCCTCGGTAAAGGTGCCGCCGCAGTAGAGGCCGCGGAAATATTTCTGCTCCGGACGGAGGGAATACACCCGATTGGTAAGCATCTGCATTTCCTCGGGGGTAAAGCCCAGGGCGGGCTCCCTGCCGGTGACCAGGGCCACGGCCTTGCGCGCCGCCTCTTCCAGGCTCATGGCGCCCTGCACTTTGTGGCCCTCAAAGAGCTTTTCATCGCCGCCCAGGAAGACGGCCACAACGGGCTTGGAAAGCCGATCTGCATCATCCAGAATGCTGCTCATCACCTGAAGATCGGCCAGCTTGGATACCAGGCAGATCACCTGCACGGCGGGATCCTTATCCATTTTTTCCATGCCCATGCGCATGGTAATGCCGCCGATCATGGGCCTAAGATCGCGGCCGCCGGTGCCGATGAGGCAATGCACGCCCAGGCCCATCCGCTCAATCAGGCAGGCCACCTCCTGCGCGCCGGAGCCCGAAGCGCCCACGATGCCGATGGGGCCATCCTTATTGATGCTGCCCGCCGCCAGGGCCACGCCGCCAATCAGGCCCACGCCGCAATCTGGGCCCATGACCAGCCGTCCCTTTTCCCGGCCCAGCTTTTTTAATTCCAGTTCCTCTTCCATGGATACGTTATCCGAAAAGATGAAGACATCCAGGCCCTTTTCAATGGCCTTTTTTGCCTCTGCGGCGGCGTACTCGCCGGGCAGAGAAATCTGCACCAGATCGTAGGGATCCTTGGCAAGATCGATCTGATCAAGATCATGATAGGTGGCTGCGCCCTTGGAAGCGCCGCCGTTAAGCACCAGCATCATTTCATCCCGGGCAGCGGTCAGCTGCGCCTCATTTTCGGCGGTGACGGCCAGCATCAGATCATTCTTGGTTACATCGCCGGGCACATCATAGCCCATTTCCTGCAGGGCCTGGATATTGGCGGGGGTGGCCATCATGCCCTCCGCGCTGCTAACATGGCATTTTTTCATGGCCCTTTCGCCCACACCCATCAGCGTGACCGAATCCACATAGCGGCCCTTTTCGATAAAAACCTTCTGCATCATTCATCTTCCTCCGATTGTTTGGCCCAATCTTCCCGGCTGATCAGGAGCAATTGATCCTTCAGCCGGGCATGGATGCGATAGCGGCTCTTTTCTCTTCCGGGGAAATCATCACGCACATGACAGCCGACGGATTCCCTGCGCTCCAGGGCGGAAAGAATCGTCAGCCGGGCGGCGGTCAGATCATTTTCCAGCCGCAGCCGGGCATAGGCCTGATCTGCCGGGCCGGGGGGCAGGGAGGAAAGGCGATGCTGGAGCAGGCTGGCGCTTTGCAGCGCCTCCTCCAGCGCTTTTCCGGAGCGCAGAACATACGCACCGTGCTGCAGGGCATCCTGCATTTCCGTGCGGATTTCGCTGAGCTGCGCCGCCGTGTCCTCTCCGCCATCCCGGATGATTTCCTGCGCCCAGGGGATGAGCGCCTCCTCTTCCGCGCCGGGAGCAAAGGCCGTTTCCGCCAGGGTGATGCCTGCGCGGCGACCAAAGACCAGGGTTTCCAGGCCTGCATTGCCGCCGATGCGGTTGGCACCGTGCAGCCCGCCCGTTACCTCGCCCGCAGCCATCAGGCCGGGCACGGTGGTGCGGCAGCCGGTATCAATGACCACGCCGCCCAGGGTGGTATGGGGGGCGGGGGCCAGCTCCACCGGGGTTTGGGAAAGCTCGATGCCATGGCGGCGATAGCGCTGCACATACAGGGGATAATCCTTTTCCAGCCGTTCTGCGGGCACCTTCGTGGCATCAAACCAGACGCCGCCATGGGCCGTGCCCCGGCCCTCCAGTATTTCCCGTGCAATGCAGCGGGCCAGAATATCCTTATCCACCCGCTCGCCCTTTTCGCTGTATTTCAGCATGAAGCGTTCACCCAGGGCGTTTTTCAGCACCGCGCCCTCATAAAACAGCGTGGTGATCATGCCCTTGCCCCGCACGCCATCGGGATATACGGCGGCAGAGGGCTCAAACTGGATGAATTCCATATCCACCAGATCGGCCCCGGCATAATAGGCCATGGCTACGCCATCGCCGCCGCCATCGGGAAGATTGGTGGAGAAGGGATAGATGCGGCCAAAGCCGCCGCAGGCAAGCAGCACGCAGCCGGCGGAAACGGCGGAAAAGACGCGGCGCTTCCGATCCCAGAATAGCGCGCCCTGGATTCTTCTGTCCTTTACCATCAGGCGCAGCGCCCGGGCATGATCAAGCTGGGAAAAGCCGGGATGAGCGAATACCTTTTCCTTTAGCTTTTCCATAATGGCCGGGCCGGTTTCATTGCCGATGCTGGCCACCCGGGGATGACTGGCCCCAAGCGGACGGAGCAATTGATAGCCGCCGTCCGCGCCGCGATTGAAAACAGCACCCAGGGAAAGCATCTCCTCAAAAATCGAGGTGCTGTCCTGGCAAAGGGCGCGGGCCAGGCGGGGATCATTCTGCCTGTATCCGCTGCGGCGGGTATCCTGATAGAAGCATGCGATGGAATCATCGGCATGCAGCGGCACGTTGAAGCCGTGTACCCAGGGGGATGCGCCCTGGCCGTCAGACAGCATCAGCACACGGCAGCTTTTCCGCGCCAAAAGGGTGTGGGCTGCCATCCAGGATGACAGCCCGCCCCCCACAATCAATACATCCGTATGGAGGACGTCCATGCGGTTCCTCCGTTACACATCCCAGATGCCGCCCTTGGCCATCGAGCCGACGGTCTTGGCGAACATCCGCAGGTAGCGATGATATTCCTTGCCGGGGAATTCCCAGGAGAATCTGGAGATGCGATCGGCCATTTCCTCTTCGGAAATGAGCAGGTTCATCTGCCGCTCCAGCACGCTGATTTCAATTTCGTCCCCATCCTTTACTACCGCCAGGGGGCTGCCCAGAGCGGCCTCGGGGGAGACATAGCCAACGGACAGGCCGCTGGTGCCGCCAGAGAAGCGGCCATCGGTGATGATGGCGCAGGATTCATAGAGGCCGGGCTTGCCCTTCAGCTCCTCCTGGAAGGTGAAGGCGGTGGTGCCGAAGCGGCCCTTCAGGCCCAGATAGCGAAGCACGATGGCATCGCCCGCCACGATGCTGCCGCTGCGCAGGGCGTCCAGGCCATCCTGCAGGCTGTCAAAGCACTTGGCCTTGCCCTTGAAATGCATCAGATTTTCAGGCACGGCAGCGATCTTGAGGATGGAGCCCTCGGGGGCCAGATTGCCGTAAAGCACGCCGATGCCGGGCTCGGTGCTGACGGGGTTATCCAGAGTGCGGATGCAGTCGTCATTATACACGACGGCGTTCTTTACATTTTCCTCCAGGGTATTGCCGGTAACGGTCAGACAATTTCCGTTCAGGCGGGGCATCAGATTCTTCAGCAGCGCGGGCATGCCGCCGGCCAGATCGAAATCCTTAACGGAATATTCGCCGCCGGGGGCCAGATGACTGAGCAGCGGAACGGTATTGCTGGCCTCGTCAAAATATTTCCACCAGGGCAGATCATAGCCCGCTTCGTGGGCGATGGCGGGAATATGCAGAATCAGATTGGAGGAGCCAGCCACAGCCATATCCATGGCGATGGCATTCTTGATGGCGTCCACGGTCATGACCTGGCGGGCGGTGATGCCCTCATACACCAGATTCATGATCTGCTTGCCGGCCTGATAGGCGAGCAGGCGGATCTGGGAGGAAACGGCGCTCATGGTGGAATTGCCGGGCAGGGTCATGCCCATGGCCTCGGCCACCATGCACATGGAATTGGCGGTGGTCATGGAGGTGCAGGCGCCGCAGATGCCCCAGGAATTGGCGATGAGGCCGTTGTATTCATCTATATCCATTTTTCCGGCGGCGGCGGTGCCCACCTTATCCTGGGCGCGGATATGCAATACCTCCTTGCCCCGGAACTGGCCGTGGGGCATATAGCCGCCGGTGACGATGATGGTGGGGATATCCAGCCGGGCGGCGGCCATCAGATGACCGGGCACGATGGAATCGCAGGTGGAGAGCATCACCATGCCGTCAAAGAAGTTGCCCTCCACGGTGACCTCTACCTGATCGGCGATGGAATTGCGGCTGGGAATTTCGATATATTTGGGATCCTTCAGCACCATGCCATCGCAGATAGCGGTGGTCATGACCTCAAGGGGCAGGCCGCCCGCCTCGCGAATGCCCTGCTTTACGCGCTCAGCCAGCTGATTGAGATGCACATGGCCGGGGTTGTATTCATTCCAGGAATTAACGACGGCGATCAGGGGGCGATGCAGTTCCTCCTCCGAATAGCCCATGCCCAGCATCAGGCCGCGGCGGCATTCGGCAGCCTCGCCAAATTCCCAATTGGAGCGCATATCCGCATACGTTTTACGAGCCATAGTTTTTTCCCTCAACTTTCTTTATATTTTTATAGGTTTTAATCCTGCCTGGGTTTCTGATCAGAATTCGTCTTCCATCATGCAGTCGATGACGCCATCGATGCTCTGGCCGCCATCGATGAAGATGGTCTGGCCCACGATGAAGCTGCTCTTTTCCTTATCGGCCAGGAATTGGATCATGGGCACAATATCGCCCACCTGGCCGCCGCGCCCGGCGGGAATCTTGCGCTCAAAGCCGTTGATATCCCGCTCACTGTAGCGATCCATGATTTTGGTGTAAACAAGGCCGGGGGCGATGCAGTTAACGTTGATGCCGTATTTGATTAATTCAACGCCGATGGATTTGGTGAACATATTCAGCCCGGCCTTGCCGGCGGAATAGGGCAGGGCCTTGCGGCGCACCCAGGTCACCAGAGAATGGATGGAGGAAATATTGATGATGGAGCCCCTGATGCCCTTTTCCACCATGCATTTGGCGGCGATCTTGGAACAATAGGCCGCGGCGCTCAGATTCAGGGCGATCTGCTCATCCCAGTAATCCATGGGCATATCGATGAAGCCGCCCTTGGGCATTTTCAGCGCGCCGCCCGCATTATTGACCAGGCAATCGATGCGGTCAAAGTGCGCGATAAAGGCGTTCATCATGCTTTCGCATTGCTCGCGCTTGGAAACATCGCACTGATAAATCTGGGCATCCACGCCGTATTTGCGGCATTCCTCAGCCACCGCCTGGGCGCCCTCGGGGGTCTTATTGTAGTTGATGCCCACATTCCAGCCATCCTTGGCGAAAGCGATGACGGTGGCGGCGCCGATGCCGTGGGAAGAGCCGGTTACCAGGATTGCCTTGCGTTCACTCATGGGAAAATACTCCTTCCAGATTCAGACTTTTGAGAATTTGGGTGACGGTATAAAGGGGCAGGAAAAGAAAATTGGGCATGACGCCATCAATATGGCGGATGAGCTTGACGGCCAGGCTGGCGGGGTCATGATCGCCCTGCACCCATTCCTGCTGAAGGAAGGCGGTGTAAAGCGCCATGCTGTCATCGCAGGCAGTCAGGTATTCCCGGACGGCCTCTCTGCCCTCCGCCACGCCGCCCAGCGGCAGATAATCATGCCCCGCCACGATGCAGTCAATGGGCAATTCGGAAAGGCGGCGCAGGGAGGCGCGATAGCCGGGCAGATCCATCACCAGCGCCGTTCCCTGGGTGACGGTGCCGTTTAACTGCAGGCTGTCGCCGGTAATCAGGGTATTGGTGCGCTCATCCAGCCAGCAGACGGTATCGGTATCATGGCCGGGGGTGACAATCAGGCGCAGGTAGGGGGTCAGATATTCGCCGTCCTCAAGCAGGATATCAGGGGTGACGCCCCGAAGCGCCGCCGGGGCCGCCGGGCTGTAGGGTGGGAAAGCGGCGCGGATCAGCCTGCTGTATTTCAGCGGATCCTTCAGCTTATCCTCAGAGGCGGCATTGCAGACCATTTTGATTTCGGGGCAGAGATCATGAATGCGGGTATGCCCCCCTACATGATCGCCATGGCAATGGGTGCAGCCAAGATAGGCGATATCATGCAGGGAAAGGCCCATCTGCTGCAGGGCGGGGAGAATCCATTCATCCACATCGGCGGATTTGGCCGCGCTGTCCAGCAGCACGTTTTCTTCGCCGCGAACCAGGATAACGCCCGTCCAGGTGCCGTCAAAGGGAATGGCCAGACGATAGATATTCGGCCGGAGCTGAACAAATTCGGGCATAGGCATGCTCCTTTCAGATTGTTTTCAAGCGTATTGTATCCATTCGGCTTTTTCCGGGCAAGGCGGAAATGCGCTTTTCAGAGGACGGAGTTTTAGTCTTGCGAAAAATGCGGAAATCGTGTATAATATACTGATACTTTATCAGCTGGGGGATTGCCTATGGCGGATGCATTCATTCCCGTTGTGATCAACGCCACTGCATTCATTTCTGCCCAATATAAGCAGGTGCTTTCCGGCATCAAGACCGCCGCCGCCAAGATGGGCCGCACCATCCGGGTTTTTACCGAGGATGGCTTTGATAAATTGGATACCCGCCCCTGGCCCAAGGTAATGATTGCCACGGGCACCTCTCTGCCCTTTCTGCGCCGGGTAATTGCCCAGATGGAGGCGGAGGACAGGCGCGTGGTGCTGGCCGGGACGGATTCGGATCAGTTCGGCGGGCTGGTCAGCTGCGCCACCCACAGCCGAAGAACGGAAATGCAGCAGGTACTGAGGTATCTGATGCGCTGCGGAAGAAAAAGAATCGCGCTGGTGGGCTTTGACGAGCATTCCATCAATGATCGCTACCGCTATCATGCGGCGCTGAGCCTGCAGGATACCCTGGGCCTTTCCCTTACGCAGGAGGATACCTATCGCTGGACGACGGAGCCGGAAAACAGCTTCCGGGATTTTTTTGCGCATATCGGTAAGTATGACGCGGCGGTCTGCCCCAATGATGTCATGGCGGTCAGCTTTTCCAATTTTCTGCGCCGCCGGGGCGTCAGCCTGCCCGGGGAGCTTTTTATTGCCAGCTTTGGCGGCATGGAATTGAGCCGCTGGGCCAAGCCGGGCATTACCACCACCCGCATGGATGATTTTCAGGTGGGCCAGCAGGCCATGACAGTCTGGAATCTGATCCGGGAAAATCACGCATCGGGCATGGTGATGAAAATCAGTTTGCCCAGCTATATCATCCCCCGGGAAAGCACGGCCTTTATGCCCGATGAGGCGGCGGCTATTCCTGCCCATCCCTATGAATCGGCGGATGATTTTTATTCCATTCCGCTGGTTTCCGCCCTGGTGCGGCTGGATGACTGCCTGACCCGGCGGGATGCCTTGGATTTTAAGATTCTTTCCCATCTGATGCGGGGCGAAAGCTATGAGGAGATGGGGGAAAAATTATTCATTTCGGGCAGCGCCCTGCGCTATCGGCTGCAAAAAATGTATCGCGATGCAGGCGCTGCCAATCGCGCAGATTTTGAAAGGATGATCCACACGCATTTGGGGGAGGGCAATCCCTTTGAAATGCCGGAACAGGAGGAAGCGCCATGAGCGTGCAGCAGCCGGAGCTGATGGAAAGACTGCGGGAGGAAATGCTGGAGGAGGCCGTATCCCGGGCGCTCAGGGAGCAAACGGATCTGGAGGGCTGCCATTTCTATGGCGAGGAATGGCCAGGGATGGAGCAGGCCTTCTGCGAATGCCGGGGCTGCCTGTTTGAAAGATGCCGCTTTTCTCCCTGCGGGGCGGAGCGGCTGGTATTTGTGGATTGCGTTTTTGAAAAATGCGATATCAGCGGGATGCTTTTCCAGAAGGCCACCTTTCAGCGGGTGCGGTTTAAAAGCTGCCGCATGACGGGGACGCAGTTTATTCAGGCGGTGCTGATGAACGCTTCCTTTGAGGATTGCCAGATGGAATACGCCAATTTTTCCGAAACAAAGGCGCAGCATGCATTATTTGCAGACTGCGCCATGAAGGAAAGCACGTTTTTTCAGTTTAAATGGCAGGATTGGCAGCTGGAGCGCTGCAATCTGCAGCGGGCGGAAATCAGCCGGACATCGCTCAAGGGACTCAGCGCCGTGACCTGCCAGATCGACGGGCTGACCGTGGATATTGATGCCCTTCGGGGCTTTCGGGTGACCCCTGCCCAGGCGCTCATGCTTTCTTCGCTGCTGGGCCTTTCCATTCAGGCGGATTAATCCATCCGCTCCCGCAACAGATCATACATCATAATCGCCCCGGCCACCGCTGCATTCAGCGATTCTGCGCCCCCAGCCATGGGGATTTTCAGCCGCAGCGTGGCGGTATCCCGAACCTCCGGGGAAATGCCTGCGCCCTCATTGCCGATGATGATGCAGGCCTTTTTTTTCGCCTTTCGCCGGTGGAACAGATCCTCGCCCCGCAGATCCCCGGCCAGAATATCATAGCCATCCCGGGCAAGGGCGCAAAGCGCGGCGGGCAGATCGGCGCAGAGATAGGCCGGCACCCGGAAAACGCCGCCCATGGAGGCGCGCAGGGCCTTGGGAGAATAGGGATCGGCGCATGCCCCGCTGATGAGCAGGCCATGAAAGCCGGCGGCATCCATGGTGCGCAGAATGGTGCCCACGTTTCCGGGATCCTGCACTCCATCCAGGGCCACCAATAATTCTCCCGGCGCTTCGGGCAGCGCCTGATTGGGATAGGGGCAGAGCGCCGCCACGCCCTGGGGCGTTTTGGCATCGCAGACGGCGGCCATCACATGCGCGGAAAGCACATAAAGCTGCACGCCCTGGCCCTCCGCCCTTTCAAGCAAAGAGGCATAGCGATCCCGGGCATCTGCATCAATGAGCAGCGCCCGGGCCTTTTTTTCCTGCAGCGCTTCCTGAGCCATATGCTCGCCCTCCGCCAGAAAGAGGCCCTGGCTCAGGCGCTGGGAGCGGCTCTTATTCAGGGCGCGCCAGCTTTTGATCAGCGGATTCTGCAGGCTGGTAATGATCGGAACGTTTTTCATGCGTTCAGCGCCTTCAGCGTGCGGGGCAGCGCGGCGAGCAGGGGCTTGAGCGTTTCTACCGGCAGCCCGTAGCGCAGGATATGGGGCACGGCATAGATGCACACCGCCCGGTCGATGGCCTCGGATACGCCGCCGGGAAGCTCACTCTGGGTGCAGGCGATAAAGCGGCAGAGCGCGCGCACCTGCACTAGCGGCAGCACCTGGCCCGCATCCCGAAGCGCCATGCGCAGACTTTGCACCATGGCGGCGCTTTCCTGACTCAGGCTGGTTTCGTGCAGCATTTCCTTGATGATGCATGCCTTGCTGACGGGTGCAAACCGGGGCAGGGGGCCGGGAAGGGCGGAAAGGGAGGGCTCAACCGGCACGCTGGACAGAGAATGCAGGGCATCCCCGCCCCGGGCATTTTCAGACGGGCAGCGGGAGGAGGCGGTCAGCACCCCGGTTACCAGGGGATGCGTTTCCTCCTCCAGAGAGCGGATAAAGAGCGGCGCGTTCCCGCCCTCAAGAACAAGAATCCTTCTGCCCTGGCAGGCATCAATTTTGCAGCCCAGGGCATTCGCAAAGGCCTCATAGGCCAGCAGGGCATCGGCCTCCGTTTCGGCGCGCATCTCCATTTCGCCTTCGGAAAGAGCGAAGGCGGCCAGCATCGCCCGGGCGTCCCCGGGCTGACAGGCAAACCCGGCGGCCGTCAGGGATTTTTCTACCCGGCTGATAAGCTCCGCCTGATCGGCATCCCGGCCCTGGGCAGGGCAGAGGAGATGCGCGGCGGAGGAATATTCGCCCAGGGGCTTTTGCATATCAGCCAGCTTTTCAGCGGCCTTACGGCATTGCTCGTTTATGGGCTCCAGCGCGGCCTGCGCATTTTCCAGGGCGGCGCGGGCCTGCTCTTCCGCCTGGTTAAGCTCATTCAGCTTCTTCTGCTGCTCCTGGATAATGCCGCCAAGGGCCTCCTCCCGGAAGGCGGAAAGATTCTTTTTCGCGTCATCCAGCTGCATCAGGGTCATCAGCCGTTCGGCCTCCAATTCCTGCAGCTGGCTCTTCATGGCGGTCAGGACGGCGTCCCGGCCATCTTTGGCCATGGCCCGGGAGATATAAAGGCGCATGCTGGGCTGGCTGAGCAGCACGTCCACCACCTGCTGCTGGGCCTCGGGAGAATTCCAGATGCCCTGCAGGGTGCGCTTCAAGGCGGCCACGGGATTGGCCGCATCCTTTAATTCTGCATTCTGGGGAAGCACCGCGCCGGGAGCCTCATATTTGGCGGCATAGCGATGCTGCTCCACCGCCTCCATCAGCGGATTATGGGCCCGCCTGGGGGAAACGGAGCGCAGGGGCGCCTGATACAGCCGGGTGCCGGTCAGGGGCTTCTGGGACTGGACGGGCATCAGATCCGCCGGGAGCGCGGCGGGGGCATCCAGCCGATTGGCATTTTCGGAAACGGCCTGGTTCATCTGCTGAATCCGGGCATAGGCGTTGGTTTCATTCTTTTCCGGGGCGCTTTCCTCCGCTGCCTGGGGCGCGCTCTCCTGGGGCGCGGCGGGCTGGGCGGCGGGTTCTGCTTGCTGCGCCGGCTGGGCAGGAGCGGGCCAATAGATCAGGATATTCGTTTCGCTGCCGGAAAAATGCAGCGCCACCTCATGAATTTCGGCGCTGTCGGGGGGAAGCTGCACGATTTCGCCTGCGGGCTGGCCGTTATCCCGGCGGAAGGGGCCCTGAATATTGGCGCCGCTGCGGATATAGACCCAGGGCGTGACGGCACTCTGCACATCATTTTCTGCCACCACCTGATACATCAGGCTTTCGGGCAGGGCGCGCACGGCATCCGAATAAACGATATACTGGTTGGTTTCGCCCCGGGACGGGGAATAATTCTTGTTGGTACGGATTTTATTGGCCTCGCTGGGCAGGGCGCGCAGATCCATCATGCAGATGCCGCACAGGGAGCGCATCCTTTCCTTGAATGTATGCTGCTCGTTTTTATCCGGCACGATTCTCAGATAGCCGTCATCCGGAAAGCTCCTCAGCTCCTCTTCGCCGATAATCCCCTCCTGCGTCAAAAGCGGCTGAATACGAAAATAAGCCCGCGCAATATTATCCTCCTCCAGATAAACCAAAACCGCTCTCCCATGGAAATTCATAGGTACCCCTCCAAAATAATATAAAGATTCAATAACCTCTCCTATTATTATATCAAAAAACAGGGGGCTTCGTCAAGACCGGGCGGTTTCAAAACCATGCTTTTCCGCTGTTTTCATGATTTTTTTTCGCGATTTTCCCCTCGTTTGCGGAAAAAAGAATGAAAAACAGCCCGGCCCAGGCGCAGCGCCCCATAAGAAAATGGCATCAGATGCGGACGAAGGTATCGTAAATGGCCTTGACGGCATTTTCAAAATCATCCTCATCCACGCCGACGATGATATTCAACTCGCTGGAGCCCTGATCGATGGTGCGGATGGAGATGCCCTGGGAGGAAATGGCGGTGAAGAGCCGGGCGGCGGTACCGAAATTGCGTACCATGCCCCGGCCCACGGTGGCAATCAGCGCCAGATGATCATGAACGGTGACCTGATCGGGATGCACCAGTTCGCAGATGCGGCGGATGACCTCCTCCCGGTGGGGGTTCAGCTCCTTTTCATGCACCACTACGCACATGGTATCAATCCCGGTGGGCAGATGCTCAAAATTAACGCCGTATTCCTCAAAGGCCTGCAGCACCCTTCGGCCAAAGCCCAATTCTGCGTTCATCATATCCTTTTCCACCGAAACGATGGAAAAGCCCTTGTGCCCGGCGATGCCGGTAATGGTATGGGCGATATCATCCGCACCGGCGCTGGCCTTGATCATGGTGCCGGGGTGCTTGGGATTATTGGTATTGCGGATATTGGTGGGGATGCCCGCCTTGCGGACGGGGAAAACGGCGTCCTCATGCAGGACGGTGGCACCCATGTAGGAAAGCTCTCTCAGCTCCCGGTAGGTAATCGAAGCGATATACTGGGCATCGGGGACGATCCGGGGATCGGCCATGCGGAAGCCCGTCACATCCGTCCAGTTTTCGTAGACATCGGCGTTGACGGCCCGGGCGACCAGCGCACCCGAAACATCGCTGCCGCCCCGGGAAAAGGTGCGCACGATGCCATCCTCCTGCGCGCCGTAGAAGCCGGGAATGACCGCCCGGGGGAGCGTGCGAAGGCGCTCGGCAATCAGGGCGTTGGTTTCATTTTCCATCAGCCGCCCTTCCCTGGTAAAGCGCACCACCTCTGCCGCATCCACAAAGGGAAAATCCAGATATTTGGCCAGCAGCTTTCCGTTCAGGTATTCGCCCCGGCTGGCGGCGTATTCCCGGGAGGCGCCGTTTTTCAGCGCCTGCTCGATGGCAGAAAATTCGCTGGCAAAATCCATTTCCACGCCCAGCTCCTCGCTGATTTCAACATAGCGGGCCTGAATCCTTTCCAGCACATGGCGGAAGGACTTGCCGCTGCTGGCGGCATCATAGCTGGCGTATAAAAGATCGGTGATTTTGTCATCCCCTGCGCCGCGCTTGCCGGGCGCGCTGGGAACGATATATTTCCTGTCGCTGTCGGCGCGGATAATATCCCGCACCTTGATAAACTGGGCCGCATCGGCCAGAGAGCTGCCGCCGAATTTCGCAACGATCATGAGCATTCACTCCTTACTTAATTGACCCTATTATTTTATCTTTTTTTCCTTGTTCTGTCAAATAAAAGCGTTCCAAAACATGATATTCCTCAAAACCCCCGGGCGTGCGCTTGCGAAGATACGGCGAAACTGCTATAATATCCCTGATTTCCGGGAAAACTGCCCTCCTGAGGAGGGCGGAGGCATGCTGGATAAAAAAATCGAGCGGTTCATTGCCGCAGCGGAAAGGATGCGTTTGGGGGATTATATCCGCTTTGAAAGCGACCGCAGACGCAGGCTATGGGATGCCTTCTGGCAGGGCGTGGCAAGGGGCCTGGGCGCGATGGTGGGCTTTGCCGTGCTGGGCGCGCTGGTATTGTTTCTGCTTCAGGATCTGGCCCGGCGCAATCTGCCGGGCATCAGCGCCTTTCTGGCCCGGATCGTAACGCTGGTGCAATTGCGCATGCAATGAGCATAAGGAAAGAGCATGAAAAAACGACTGCTGACATGGATTCTGCCCGGGGCGCTGATAGTATGCGCCGACCGGCTGGTGAAAATACTGACAGAGGGCATGCGCCGGGTACTGATCCCGGGGGTATTGGCCCTTCATTCCACCCGGAATACCGGTATGGCTCTGGGCCTGATGACGGGAAGGCCGCTGGTGATTCTGGCGCTTGGGCTATTGCTGATCGGGCTTTGCATCCGTCTGCTTCGGGGCATGCATCTTTCCGGCCTTGCGCCCCTTTCCCTTTCGCTGATTGCGGGCGGGGCCGTGGGAAATGCGCTGGATCGATTGCTCCTTGGCTATGTTCGGGATATGCTGGAATTTTTGTTTATGGATTTTTATATTTTCAATGTGGCGGATGTGGGCGTGGTATGCGGCGCGGCGCTCTGCGCGGTCAGCCTGCTTTTTAGGCCGCAGGACTGGAGAGAAAAGCCATGATCCGGGAATATACGGGAAACGGGGAGCGGCTGGATACGCTGCTTTCCGAAAATGGGGAGATCAGCCGCTCCCGGGCGGCGGCGCTGATTAAGGAGGGCTGCGTGACGGTGGATGGAAAGGCCGCCGATAAGCCCTCACTGAAAACGGCAATCGGGGCCAATATCCTCCTTGATATGCCCGAGCCCCGGCCTGCCCGGGCGGAGGCCCAGAATCTGCCCCTGGAAATCCTCTATCAGGATGATTATCTCGCCGTGGTGATCAAGCCCTGCGGCATGGTGGTGCATCCCGCCGTAGGCAATGATGACGGCACGCTGGTCAACGCCCTTTTGTATCATCTGGATCATCTTTCCGGCATCGGCGGGGAAATGCGCCCGGGCATTGTGCACCGGCTGGATAAGGATACCAGCGGGCTGATGCTGGTGGCCAAGGAGGATGGAACCCATGCCGCCCTTTCCGCCCAACTGGCCAATCGGGAAATGGAAAAGCATTACCGGGCCATGGTATACGGAAAAATGAAGGAGCCGGAGGGCGTTATTGAAAAGCCCATTGGCCGAAGCAAAAATGACCGGAAGAAAATGGCGGTGGATGAGAGCGGGCGCTGGGCCAAAACGGAATGGCGGGTGCTTAGAGAATATCCCGACAGGACGCTTCTGGATGTGCATATCATCACCGGGCGCACCCATCAGATTCGCGTGCATATGAGCAGCATCGGCCATCCCGTACTGGGGGACAGCCTCTACGGGCATAAGGGAATGCCCGCCGCGGCGCGGCTGATGCTGCATGCCTATTCCCTGGCCTTTACCCATCCCGCAACCGGGGAAAGGATGCAGTTTTTTGCCCCCTGCCCCTTTGCGGAGGAATGAGGGAAAGCACCTGATGAGCGTCTGCGCGGGGTTAACAGCGGAGGAGCATGGGGAAGAGAAGGGACGCTCCCTCCGGAAAGGAAGCAAGCGATGGCGAAGAAGCAAAGGCTGATGGACAGGCTGCTGGATATGGGGGCCTGCCCCACGGAAAAGGAGGCCGCCGCCAGGATCATGGCGGGGGAGGTATACATTAACGGGCAGAAGGCCAAAAACGGCGCCATGGTCCGGGAGGAGGATCTGGTGACGCTCAAGGGCGTGCTGCCCTATGCCAGCAAGGGCGGCTTTAAAATGGCCGGCGCGCTGGAGGATTTCGGGATTGATGTTGCCGGCCGCATCTGCATCGATGCCGGGGCCTGCACTGGTGGCTTTACCGATTGCCTGGTGCAGCGCGGCGCGGAAATGGTATACGCCGTGGATGTGGGCTTTGGGCAATTGATGGGCAGGCTGCGGCAGAACGCGCATGTGGTAAACCTGGAAAAAACCAACATCAGCGATGAGCGGCTGCTGCATCTGGAGCCCCGGCCGGATTTTGGCACGGTGGATGTCAGCTATCTTTCCCTGCGCAAGGCCATTCCCTATTTTGCGGCCATTCTGAAGGGAGAGGGGGAGCTTTGTTGCCTGGTAAAGCCCTTGTTTGAAATCGATGATGCCGAGGCCCGGCGCACCGGTATGATCGCGGATGGGCAGTATGCGCCCCTGTTGTTTGATCTGATCCGGGATGTGAACGCCATGCCCGGCGCTTCTGTCCGGGCCATCACTCATTCCCATGTGACGGGCAATGCGGGCACCCGGGAATTTTTTCTGCATGTGATGCTGGGCCGGGAATGCCCGGCCATTGAGGATATGGCAGTATACGCCGCAGTGGAAAGAGCGAAGGAGCTGGAGCAGTATAAAAAATAGGATCGGCGGGAAAAAATCCCCCGCTTTTCCCCGGAATGCAAAAATCGAAGCAGTACGAAAGGATGATTTTTATGGCGCAGTTTCCTCCTATCATGAAGGATAAGCCGGTGTTTCTCCATGGCGGGGATTACAACCCGGAGCAATGGATCAAGGAGAAGGATGCCATCTGGAAAACGGATATGGAATATGCCGTAAAGGCGGGGATCAACACCCTGTCGGTGGGCATTTTTTCCTGGGCCATGCTGGAACCCCGTGAAAACGAATATCATTTCGAATGGCTGGACGAGGTAATGGATATGCTGGCGGCCAACGGCATCAAGGCCGTGCTGGCTACTCCCAGCGGTGCGCGGCCCGCCTGGATGGCGGAAAAGTATCCCGAGGTGCTGCGGGTGGATGGTCATCGCCAGCGCCAGCTTTTCGGCGCGCGGCATAATCATTGCCTGACCTCGCCGGTATACCGGGCCAAGGTGCGCAAAATCAATACGCTTCTGGCGGAAAGATACAAAGATCATCCTGCCCTGGGCATGTGGCATGTTTCCAATGAATACGGCGGGGAATGCCATTGCGAATTATGCCAGAAGAAATTCCGCGATTGGCTGAAGGCGCGCTACGGCAGCATTGAGCAGCTGAATGACGATTGGTGGAATACCTTCTGGAGCCATCGCTATTCCTCCTTTGAGCAGGTGGAAAGCCCCTCGCCCATCGGCGAAAGCGGAAGCCATGGCCTGAATCTGGCCTGGAAGCGCTTTACCACCCGGCAATTCTGCGATTTCTATGATTGGGAGATTGAGCCGCTCAAGCGCATTACCCCGGATATTCCCTGCACCGCCAATCTGATGGGCACCTATACGGGCATCAATTATTTTGAATTTTGCAGGCATCTGGATCGCTCCAGCTGGGATTATTATCCCGCCTGGACGGGGGACAGCCGGGATGCAAAGGTGCTGGCCGAGGGCGGTTTCCGGCATGATCTGATGCGGGGCGTATGCGGCAAAAAGCCCTTCATGCTGATGGAATCCTCGCCCTCCGCCACCAATTGGCAGCCCATTAATCGTTTGCGCAGGCCCGGGGCGCTGATGCTCCAGGGCATGCAGGCCGTGGCCCATGGCTCGGATACGGTGCAGTATTTTCAGTTCAGGAAGGGCCGGGGATCATCGGAAAAATTCCATGGCGCGGTGATTTCCCATGATAACAGCACCGAAAACCGGATTTATGGGGAGGTCTGCGCCCTGGGCAAGCGGCTGGGCGAGATGACGGCGGCCCTTGGCTCCGCACCGGAAAATAAAATCGCCGTGATCTATGACTGGGAGAACCGCTGGGCGCTGGACGATGCGCAGTTTGGCCATCGCTATGAGAAGAAATATGAGGAAACGGTGATCAGCCATCATAACGCCCTGATGCGCTGCGGATACGGGGTGGATGTAGTGGACGAAAGCTGCGAGCTTTCCGGCTATCAAATGGTCATCGGGCCCATGACGTATATGCTGCGCCCCGGCTTTGCCGAAAAGATCCGGGCGCTGGTGGAAAAGGGCGGGGTGTATGTATCCACCTATGTTTCCGGCTGGGTGAACGAGGAGGATCTTTGCTTTATGAATGGCTTCCCCGGCCCGCTTTCCGATGTGCTGGGCATTTGGGATGAGGAAACCGATGCCCTGGATGAAACCCAGAAGAATCATTTCACCTGGGAGGGCAAGCGATACGAGGCCCGGGATTGGTGCGCGCTGGTGCATGCCAGGGGCGCGGAGACGCTGGCCGAATATGAGGAAAATTTCTATCAGGGCTATCCTGCGCTGCTGTGTCATGCCTACGGAAAGGGCAGGGGCTATTACATTGCCTGCCGCACGGACGAGGATTTCCTGGCGGATTTCTACAAAAAGATTGGGGCAGAGGCCGGGCTTGAGCCGCTGGTCAGCCAGATGGATTACGGCGTGCTTTGCACAGAGCGCATCGGCGATCAGGGCCGCTTCCTGTTTGTGATGAATACGGTGCCGGAGGAGAAACGGGTGGTGCTGCCCGCCTGCAGCGAAATTGAAACGGGCCGGGAACGGACGGGAGAAACGCTCCTTAAGCCCTACGAGGTGCTGGCGCTGAAGCGGGAATAACTGCGGGTTGGGATGGCTTTGCGGGGAAGAATAATTGTGGGAGGAGACTTTTGAGTCAAAAGTCCCCTCCCGCGCCCTCCCGAAAACCAGGGGACGGGAAGGAATATTTGCGGGGGAACCACTTTTGAGTCAAAAGTGGTTCCCCCGCACCCTCTCCGAAAACCGGCTCTGGATGTTTCATGGAGGGTTCTTGCCAAATTGAATGCCAGATCAGCAAAAAAGAACAGCAGCATAGAGAGCAAGAGCAATGCCTTCGCGTTCGGTGAGAGCATTGCTGTTTTCTTCCAAACTACTTGCTTTCTCTTGCTTCACTGGCATCCAATCTGGTTTTTCTTTTTTGTATCATCCAGAGATGGTTTTCGGGAGAGTGCGGGAGGGTGCTTTTGACGCAAAAGCATCCTCCCGCAAATATTTCTCCCGTTCCTCGGTTTTCGGAGGGGGCAAAAGCCTCCTTCCAAATTTTTACCATCTCTTGCGGCTTTCTAAAAAGAATGCGGGGGAACCGCTTTTGACGCAAAAGTGGTTCCCCCGCAAATTTTCCCGTTCCACGGGTTCTCGGGAGAGCGGGGAGAAAATCAGCCCGGCCCTCTCAAGGCTTTACTTGGTATACTTTTCCCGCTTTACATAGTGGGTATGGAGCAGCTCATGGGCCTTATGGCTATTGGGCTCGCCCAGGAATTCCGCGTAAAGCTTCTGGATTTCCTTATTCTCATGGCTCTTGCGCTTGGCCTTGCCAGCATCCTCGCCATAGAGCGCATTGGCGCGCAGCACCTTGGGATCGCAGCTCATCTTGGTCTGAGCGGAAACGATGGGCTGGCCGCCGCCGGTCACGCAGCCGCCGGGGCAGCCCATGACCTCGATGAAGGTATAATTCTTCTCGCCGGATTTGATCATATCCAGCAGCTTGGCGGCATTGCCGGTGCCATGGGCCACGGCGACGCTCACATCCAGATCGCCCACCTTGACGGTGGCTTCCTTGATGCCTTCGGTGCCGCGGACGGCGGTGAAATCAACATTCTCCAGTTCCTTGCCGGTGATGACTTCATAAGCCGTGCGCAGGGCAGCCTCCATAACGCCGCCGGTAGCGCCGAAGATGACGCCGGCGCCGGTGGATTCACCCATCAGTTCATCGAAATCTTCATCCTGCAGATTGACGAAATCGATGCCGGCTTCCTTGATCATGCGGGCAAGCTCACGGGTGGTGATGACGGCATCCACATCGGGATAGCCGGTACCGGCCAGCTCTTCGCGATCCGCTTCGAATTTCTTGGCGGTGCAGGGCATGACGGAAACCACGGCGATATCCTTGGGATCGATGCCGGCCTTCTGGGCGTAATAGCTCTTGATCATGGCGCCCATCATCTCATGAGGAGACTTGCAGCTGGAAAGATTGGGGATGAATTCGGGATAATAGGTTTCGCAGAACTTGATCCAGCCGGGGGAGCAGGAGGTGATCATGGGCAGCACGCCCTGATTCTTGATGCGGCCGATAAGCTCGGTGCTTTCCTCCATGATGGTCAGATCGGCGGCGAAATCGGTATCAAAGATCTTATCAAAGCCCATGCGGCGCAGGGCGGCCACCATCTTGCCGGTGACGCAGGTGCCCATCGGCATGCCGAATTCTTCGCCCAGGGCGGCGCGCACGGCGGGGGCGGGCTGCACAACCACATGCTTGGTTTCATCAGCGATCAGATCCCAAACCTGCTTGGTCTCATCCTTTTCATAGAGAGCGCCCACGGGGCAGGCGGTGATGCACTGGCCGCAGTTGATGCAGGGCATATCGTTGAGCTTCAGTTCCCAGGGGGATTCGATGGTGGTATTGAAGCCGCGGTTCACAGCGCCGATGACGCCCACCTTCTGGATATTGGCGCAGGTGGCCACGCAGCGGCGGCACAGGATGCACTTATTGTTATCGCGGACGATGGAGGGGGAGACATCATCAATGGCGTAGGAATTCTGGGAACCGGCAAAGCGATCGCCGCTTTCCACGCCCAGATCCAGGCACAGCTTCTGCAATTCGCAATTCTGGCTGCGCACGCAGGTCAGGCACTTCTTTTCATGGGCAGAAAGCACCAGCTCCAGCAGGGTCTTGCGATATTCGCGAACCTTGGGGGTATTGGTCTTGACGACCATGCCGTCGGTGGCGGGCAGCACGCAGGCAGCCTGCAGGGCGCGGCCGCCGGCTTCAACCACGCACATGCGGCAGGCGCCGATGGCGTTGACATCTTTCAGATAGCACAGCGTGGGGATGATGATACCAGCCTTTTTGGCGGCCTCCAGAACGGTCGTGCCGGCGGGCACCTCAACCTTTACGCCGTCAATCGTAAGGGTAATGAAGTTTTCCATTTGCTTTTTCCTCCTTGCGCAAATCAGACTTTGATGATCGCGCCAAAGCGGCACTTTTCGATGCAGGCGCCGCACTTGAGGCACTTGGCGGTATCAATCTTATGCATTTCCTTCACGTTGCCGCTAATCGCGCCGGCGGGGCAGATGCGGGCGCAGGCGGTGCAGCCGCGGCACTTATCGGTGATCACATACTGCAGCAGCTTCTGGCAGTGATGCGCGGGGCACTTCTTATCGCGGATATGGGCCTCATATTCGTGACGGAAGAACTTCAGCGTGGAAAGAACGGGGTTGGGCGCGGTCTGGCCCAGGCCGCAGAGCGCGGTGGCCTTGATGGTGTTGGCCAGGTTTTCCAGCTTTTCGATATCGCCTTCCTCGCCCTTGCCGGATACGATGCGCTCCAGAATCTCCAGCATGCGGCGGGTGCCGACGCGGCAGGGGGCGCACTTGCCGCAGCTTTCATCCACGGTGAAATCCAGGAAGAAGCGGGCAATATCCACCATGCAGTTGTCTTCGTCCATGACGATCATACCGCCGGAGCCCATCATGGAGC
>CAZJUJ010000041.1:0-26871 GCA_964549135.1 uncultured Oscillospiraceae bacterium
GACGACGTCGTTGAGATCCTTGCGGATCATGGGCTTATTGGTGGGAATCTGAACGACATCCAGATTATAGATGCCCTTGAATTCGCCCTCTTCGGTCTTGGCGGTGCCCGTCATGCCGGAGAGCTTTTTATACATGCGGAAATAATTCTGGAAGGTGATGGTGGCCAGGGTTTTGCTTTCCCTCTCCACCTTCACATGCTCCTTGGCCTCGATGGCCTGATGCAGACCATCGGAATAGCGGCGGCCCACCATCAGGCGGCCCGTGAATTCATCCACGATGACCACTTCGCCATTCTGCACCACATAATCCACATCCCGCTTCATCAGCGCATTGGCCTTCAGGGCCTGGATGAGATAATGATTCAGCTCGTTGTTTTCGGGATCGGAAAGATTCTCGATGCCGAAGGCCTGCTCCGCCTTCCGGGCGCCCTCCTCGGTAAAGATGGCGGCCTTATCCTTTTCATCGACGGTATAATCCTCTTCCTTGCGCAGACGGCAGACGAAGCGATCGGCCTTTTCATACATATCGGTGGATTTTTCGCCCTGCCCGGAAATGATCAGCGGGGTGCGGGCCTCATCGATGAGGATGGAGTCCACCTCGTCCACAATAGCAAAGGCATGGCCGCGCTGCACCATATCCTGCTCATACAGCACCATATTATCCCGCAGATAATCAAAGCCCATTTCGTTATTGGTGCCGTAGGTGATATCGCAGGCATAGGCGGCCTTGCGCTGCTCATTATTCAGATCATGGATGATGACGCCCACGCTCAGACCCAGGAAGCGGTAGAGCTTGCCCATTTCCTCGCCCTGGAAGGCGGCCAGATAATCATTGACGGTGACGATATGCACGCCGTTTCCTGCGATGGCGTTGAGATAGGCGGGGAGCGTGGCGGTCAGGGTTTTGCCCTCGCCGGTTTTCATTTCGGCGATGCGGCCCTGATGCAGCACGATGCCGCCGATCATCTGCACCCGGAAGGGGCGCATGCCCAGGGTGCGGCGGCTGCCCTCCCGCACCACGGCAAAGGCCTCGGGCAGCATATGATCCAGGGTTTCGCCCTTCTGATAGCGATCCCTGAATTCCGCTGTTTTGGCGCACAGCGCTTCATCGCTGAGCTTTTCCATCTCCGGCTCCAGCGCGTCGATCTGATCCGCAATTTTTAACAGGGGCTTCAGCTGGGCGTCGCTGCCCAGACCCATGGCTTTTTTCAGAAATTCCAGCATAGGCTTTCTCCTTCATCGGGATTGGCGCAATGGCGGAAAGGGAGGCACATTACACCATCCTCTATTATAGCACGCAAGGCGGGATTATAGCAAGCGGGGAAGCGGAAAAAATGCGAAAATGAAAAGGGGAGGCCCCTTTGCCCCCGAGGGCGGCCTCCCTGAAAAAGGATATGCTTACACAATTTCGATTTCCACCGGCAGCTTCCGCAGCCGGGAGAGCATTTCCTCCTCGATGCCGCGATCGGTCAGGATCAGATCGGCCTCCCTGAGATCGCATATGCGGGCCAGGGCCACGCGGCCGAATTTGCTGTGATCGGCCACGATGATGCTGCGCATGCCCGAAAGCAGCATCAGGCGCTTAACCCCCACCTCGGCAAAATTGGCGTTGGTCACCCCGCCGGTCAGATCAATGCCGTCCACGCCGATAAAGGCGATATCCACATGGGTATCCCGGATGAAATTTTCGGGGACGGTGCCCACCAGCTCCTGCCGGCCCTGACGGCGCATGCCTCCGGTGACGATGAGGGTGCTGGAGGGATGGATGGGGGTCTGATAGGCGATGTAGAGATCGTTGGTGATGAGGGTAAGATTTTCATGGCGGGAGAGGGCCTGGGCGATAAAGAAGGTGGTGGTGCCCGAATCGATCATAACGGTATCGCCGTTATGCACCATGCGGGCGGCGGCCTCGGCAATGCGCTGCTTTTCCTCCGTCATCAGATCCATCTTTTCGGAATACATATGCTCATATGAGGTGCTGCGATCCATTTTGATGGCGCCGCCGTGGGTGCGGCGGATGGCCCCCTGCTTATCCAGATCATCCAGATCCCGGCGGACGGTGGCCTCGGACACATGAAAGCGCTGGGCCAATTCATGGATTTGGGCGCTGGTATTGGCCTCGATGAATTCGATCATTTTTTTCTGCCGCTCGGCAGGAATATAGGAACCGCGCTCCATGGCAGGAACACCTCCGTGCATGATTCTGCAAAAAATTGCAAAAACATCATACAATATTTTTATTTGTTTGTAAAGTATTTTCGTTTTCAGGAAAAGCGGCGGGGCGGACAGGCAAGCAAAAGGCGGCAGAGGGACGGAGAAATATCCGCCTGCGCTGCCGCTTTTTCATCCGCCGCCGGAAAGAGGGGGCGGGGCAAGGGCTGCCCCGACAGGCGCAAGCCCGTGGGAAAACATCCCATTAATCCATTTTTTCAATGATCCGGGTGAGCAGGGCGGCAAAATCGCCCCGCACCCGGCGGCCCGTTTCCATGACCTCTTCATGGTTGATGGGCTGATCCAAAACGCCGGCGGCCATATTGGTAATGCAGCTGACGCCCAGCACCCGCAGGCCGGAATGCACCGCCACGATGGTTTCAGGCACGGTGGACATGCCCACCGCATCGGCCCCCAGGGTGCGCACCATGCGGATTTCCGCCGGGGTTTCATAGCAGGGGCCGCTCATCCAGCAGTAAACGCCCTGCTTGAGATCAATCTGCATTTCCTCGGCACAGGAAAGGGCCAGAGTGCGGAGGGATGGATCAAAGGCATTGCTCATATCGGGGAAGCGGGGGCCAAAGGCATCCAGATTGGGGCCGACCAGGGGATTTTTGCCGGAGAGATTGATGAAATCGGTAATCAGCATCAGGCAGCCGGCGGAGAAGGAGAGATTGACGCCGCCCGCCGCATTGGTGACGATGAGATTCTTGACCCCCAGGCGGGCCATGACCCGGACAGGCAGGGTGACATCCTCCATGGGATGGCCCTCATAGCTATGGAAGCGGCCGCTCATCATCATGACGCGGCGGCCCATGAGTTCGCCGCAGATGAGCTTGCCCGCATGGCCCTTGACGGTGGTATGCGGGAAGCCGGGGATATCGGCATAGGCGATTTCTCGGGCGTTTTTCAGCTCGTTTCCGAAATCTCCCAGCCCGCTGCCCAGAATGACGGCGATTTCCGCCGTGCCGATGGCCTGCTCAATGGCCTGGGCGGCCTGATCAATACGCTGCATGTAATCCATAATCATTCCTCCATCAGATGCAGATAGGATGCGGCGCCGAAGCGCTCAGAAAGCCCGAAATAATGGCAGATTGTGGCGGCGGTATCGGCAAAGGTTTCCCGGCAGCCCAGGGGATGCAGCCCCTGCATGCCCTTTTTCCAGCAGAGGATGGGCACATATTCCCGGGTATGATCGGTGCCGGTATGGGTGGGATCGCAGCCATGATCGGCGGTGATGATGAGCAGATCCTCTTCCTCCGTCAGCGCCTGGATTTCGGGCAGCCGGGCATCAAAATATTCCAGCGCCTGGCCATAGCCCTTTACATCCCGGCGGTGGCCATAGGACGAATCAAAATCCACCAGATTGACAAAAAGCAGGCCCTCAAAGGGCTTTTTCATATAATCCAGGGCGGCATCGATGCAGGCGGGATTCCCGGCGGCATGATTGCTGCCCGTCAGGCCGCGCAGGGCGAAAATATCCTCAATCTTGCCTACGCCCAGCACGGCCTTTCCCTTTTCCTTAAGCAGATCCAGCATGGTGGGGGCGATGGGGGGCAGGGAAAAATCCCGGCGGCTGCCGGTGCGGGTAAAGCGGCCCTTGCCGGGGCCCACAAAGGGACGGGCAATTACCCGGCCCACCGCATGCTCGCCCGTCAGCTGAGCGCGGGCAATCCGGCAGATTTCATAGAGGCGGCTGACGGGGATGATTTCCTCATGGGCGGCAATCTGAAAGACGCTGTCCCCGGAGGTATAGACGATGGGATAGCCCGTGCGCATATGCTCTTCGCCCAGCTCATCCAGAATGGCGGTGCCGGAGGCGGGCTTATTGCCCAGGGTTTTCGTGCCGATGGCCGCTTCAAAGGCATCCATTACCTCGGGGGGAAAGCCGTTTGGATAGGTGGGGAAGGGGCGGGACAGGCAGACGCCCGCCATTTCCCAATGGCCGGTGGTGGTATCCTTGCCCATGGATTTTTCGGCTGCGCGGCCATAGGCACCTGCTGCGTTTTCATCTGCCGGGAGGGAAAGACCGGGCAGATGCCCAAGGCCCAGGGCGCGCATATGGGGCAGATGCAGCGGCATTTTTTCCGCAATATGGCCCACGGTATTGGCCCCGGCATCGCCGAAATCAGGCGCATCGGGCAGAGCGCCCACGCCTACGCTGTCCAGAACGATCAGGATGACTCTTTTCATGCTGCTTCCTTGCGCCGGTGCGGCTGCCGGAAAAAGCGCGGAATGCGGCCGCAGATTTCGCATTCCTGCAGGGGAAAGGCATCAGGGAACCAGGGGCTCCTCCTCGGCCTGGGCCGTTTCCGGGGGCTTGGGCAATTCGGAAAGGCTGGATAGGCCAAAGTGAGAAAGGAAGGTATCGGTGGTGCCGTAAAGGATGGGGCGGCCCAGGGCTTCCTTGCGCCCCACCTCCTCAATCAGCCCCTTATTGACCAGGGACTGCACCGAATAATCACATTTGACCCCGCGCACGGCCTCGATTTCCAGCTTGGTTACCGGCTGGCGATAGGCCACCACTGCCAGGGTTTCCATGGCGGATTGGGACAGGGATTGCTTCTGGATGGGCTGCAGCAGCCGCTCCACATAGGGGGCGTATTCGGCGCGGGTGGAAAGCTGCAGATGATTGCCGAAGCGCTTGAGGCAGATGCCCCGGCGATGAAAGGAATAATCGCTGTCCAGGGCGGCAATGGCCTGCTCGGTTTCGATGGCGGTAACCTCCAGCGCCCGCTGAAGCTCCTGCACATTCACCGGCTCCCCGGCGACAAATAATATGGCCTCGATCACATGGGATAATTCATGCGTATCCATCAATGGTTATTTCTCCTTCTGTAGGGGCTGCGGCCTCCCGGGGCTCCAGCAGCATATCCCCGAAAATGCCATCCTGGGATACCCCGGCCCGGCCCAGGCGCAATAGCTCCAAAAGGGCCAGGAAGAGGGTGACCACCTCATCCCGGGTGGGCGAATCGGAAAATAATTCTTCAAAATGCACCGGGCCCTTCTTCAGCCGCCGGAGGATATGGGCGGTGCAGCGGGGCACGGTATATTCATCCCGCACGATGCGCCGGGCGGTCTGGATGGGCTCCTCCTCCTCGGGCTTGATCCGGGCCATCACCCGGGCAAAGGCCGCCAGCAGCCCATCCATGGTAAGGCCGGTCAATTCCAGCGTGGGGGGCGGCAGGGGATATTCCTCTGGCAGCTTCTGATACATCAGCGCCGCTGCCTTTTCAAAGCCCTGCATATCCTGGGCGATCTGCTTAAAGCGCTGGTATTCCTCGAGCTGGCGGATCAGGGCCTGCTCGGGATCCTCCCCCGCTTCCTCCTGGGGCCTGGGCAGCAGGGCGCGGCTCTTGATCTCCAGCAGCGTTGCCGCCATGGTAATAAAGGCGCTGGCGTCATCCATATCCAGATCGGGGGCATTCTGCACCGATTGGATATACTGATCGGTGACCTCGGATACAAAAATATCCCGGATATTGATTTTTGCCTTGCCGATGAGGAAAATGAGCATATCCAGCGGCCCGTCAAACTGGCTCAAATGCAATGTCAGCGCCATAGCCTTACCCCAATCCAAAGATCCACAGGATGGCGGAAAGCACGCCGTCCTGGACGAAATAGAGCGCCTTGCCCAGAATATTGGAAACGATATCCGTGGCAAAGCAGATTACCAGCAGCGCAATCATGAGGATATTCATGACCCGCTGGGGAATATGCAGCCGCCCGCGGATGAAAACATCATTGACGATATGATAGCCATCCAGCGGCGGCACGGGCAGAAGATTAAAGAGCGCAAGGCTCAGATTGATCATGGAAAAATGCATGAAGAAGCGCTGCAGATACATGAGCCACGGCGTTTGGAGATAGGTGAGGGCATCCTCCACATAGACGCTGCCCGCCGCCGCGGTTTCCAGGGCAATATAGCCCTCGCCGCTGTAGGTGAAATAGAAATTGATTCCCTGGAAGCTGAGAAAATCCCGATGATTGATCAGGGGAAATAATTCGCCAAGCTGCCATAATTCGCCCTTCCAGAGAAAGCAATGAATGAGCGTCATGATCAGCATGGAAAGCACAAACAGACAGAAATTCATGATCACCCCGGCGATGGAGACCAATAGATGATCCCGGCGGAAATGCTTGAAATTCCGGGGATTGACGGGCACCGCCCGGGCCCAGCCAAAGCCAAAGAGAAACATAAAGAGCATGCCCATGGGATCCAGATGCTTCAGCGGATTAAAGGAAAGCCGCCCCATCATCTGCGCCGTGGGATCGCCGCATTTCAGCGCTGTATAGCCATGGGCCAGCTCATGCAGCGTCAGCGCAATCAGCACCGCCGGCAGCTGATATAATATGGAAATCAGCGCGCCCATGGGATCACTTTGCAACTGCGATAAAATACCCAAAGCCTCTTAGCCCTCCCCCTGTAAATGAATCCAGCATCATTATACCGCAATCCGGCAGAAAAGACAAGGCGCGATTGTTCAGGGAGGAACGGGGGGAGAAACGGGGAAAGAAACGATTTTTTTGCGGGAGGAGGCTTTTGCGTCAAAAGCCTCCTCCCGCACCCTCCCGAAAACCCAGGAAACGAGGAATACTATGCGGGGGAACCACTTTTGAGTCAAAAGTGGTTCCCCCGCGCCCCTTCCGAAAACCGGCTCTGGATGATTCATGAATGTATCTTGCCAAATTGAATGCCAGATCAGCAAAAACGAATAGCAATCAGAAAAACAGCAGCAATGTCTTCACGTTTGGTGAGAGCATTGCTGTTTTCTTCCTTACAACGATTTCTCTTTTGCTTCACTGGCATCCAATCTGGTTTTCTCTTTTTTGTTTCATCCAGAGCCGGTTTTCGGGAGGGTGCGGGAGGGTGCTTTTGACGCAAAAGCATCCTCCCGCAATATATTTTTTCGTATCTCCCCAGCGTCAGCTGCCCAGGTAAGCCTTGCGCACGTCGTCATTGCGCATCAGATCGGCGGCGGCGCCATCCATCACGATTTTTCCGGTTTCCAGCACATAGGCGCGGTGGGCGATCGAGAGAGCCATATTGGCGTTCTGCTCCACCAGCAGGATGGTGGTGCCGCTCTGATTGACATTCTTAATGATAGAAAAAATCTCCTGCACCAGAATGGGGGAGAGGCCCATAGAGGGCTCATCCAGCATCAGCAGCTTGGGATGGCTCATCAGCGCCCGGCCCACGGCCAGCATCTGCTGCTCGCCGCCGGAGAGCGTGCCCGCCAATTGCCGGGTGCGCTCCTTAAGCCGGGGGAAATGGGAAAAGACCATCTCCAGATCATCCTTCATTTCCGCTGCATTCCGGCGGGTATATGCGCCCATCTCCAGATTTTCCAGCACGGACATCTGGGCGAACACCCGTCTTCCCTCCGGCACCTGGGCCAGGCCCATGCCCACCAGCTTATGGGCGGGGACGGAGGCAAGATTCTTTCCCTTAAAGGTGATGACGCCGCTTTTCTGCCGGAGCATGCCGGAGATGGTATGCAGGGTTGTGGTTTTTCCTGCGCCGTTGGCCCCGATCAGGGTGACGATTTCCCCCTGATTGACCTGGAAGGAAATATCATGCAGCGCATGAATCGCGCCGTAAAAGACATTGAGCTTATCAACCTTCAGCATGGGCGTTTCCTCCTTCGGTTTCGGCGGCGGCCCCCAGATAGGCGGTAATGACCTCGGGATTCCGGCTGATTTCGGCCGGGGTGCCCTGGGCAATGATCCGGCCATAGCTGAGGACATAGATGCGCTCGCAGATACCCATGACCAGCTTCATATCATGCTCGATCAGCAGAATGGCCACGGAGAAGCGGGAGCGGATCAGCTTAATGGTTTCCATCAGCTCCTGGGTTTCGATGGGGTTCATGCCGGCCGCGGGCTCATCCAGCAAAAGCACCTTGGGATTGCTGGCCAGGGCGCGGCAGATTTCCAGCTTCCGCTGCTGACCGTAGGAAAGGCTGTCCGCCCGGGTATCGGCCACATCCTCCATGCCGAAAACGGAGAGCAATTCTCGGGCGCGCAGATCGATGCCCCGCTCCTCCTTGGCATATTTGGGGGTGCGCAGCACGCCATCGGCCACGGAATAATGCATGCGGGTCTGGAAGGCGACCTTGACGTTTTCCAGCACCGTCATGGATTTAAAGAGGCGGATATTCTGGAAGGTGCGGGCGATGCCGTTGGCGGTAATATCATGGGTGACCTTGCCAACGATGGATTTGCCAAGGAGCGTAATATCGCCCTCGGTGGGGCGGTAAACGCCGGTGAGCATATTGAAGACGGTGGTCTTGCCCGCGCCGTTGGGGCCAATCAGGCCGACGATTTCGTTATCCATCAGATGGATATTCACATCCTGGGCCGCCTGCAGGCCGCCAAAGCGGATGCCCAGCTGCTTGGTTTCCAATACGGGCAGATTGAAATTGGCGTAATCGTATTTGGGCACCTCGGGCATGATGACCTTGGTTTTCTTCCTGGGATGTGCCGCCCGATAGCGGGCAAGCAGCCGCTTGATTCTTTCGGCGCAGAAATCCCAGACGGCGACCAGAGAAAATTCCGCCGTGCCCAGCAGGCCCTTGGGCCGGAAGAGCATCATCAGCACCAGAATCAGCGAATAGATCAGCATGCGCCAATCGGCCAGGAAGCGGAGCAATTCGGGCAGCAGGGTAAGCACCGTGGCGGCCAGGATGGAGCCGGTGATAGAGCCCATGCCGCCCAGCACCACCATTACCAGATAATCGATGGATTTATTGAAATCAAAGGTGGCAGGGGAGAGCGCGCCCATCTTATGGGCATAGAGCCCGCCGGCAATACCGGCAAAGAAGGCAGCCAGAGTAAAGGCGAAGACCTTATAATAGGTGGTGGGGATGCCGGTGGATTCGGCAGCCACCTCATTTTCACGGATGGAAAGAATGGCGCGGCCATGGCGGGAGCGGCCCAGGGTAAACAGGCAGACCACCACCAGCACCGCCAGAATATACACATAATGAAAATCGGTTACGCGCTTAATGCCGATGAGGCCCATGGCCCCGCCGGTAAAGGGCAGATTATTGAGGATCACGCGGATGATTTCGCCAAAGCCCAGGGTAATGATGGCCAGATAATCGCCCTTCAGCCGCAGGGCGGGAACGCCGATGATGATGCCGAAAACCGCCGCCATCAGGCCCCCGGCCAGCAGACCCAGGGGGAAGGAGAGGGAGATGCTCATGCCGGTCAGATTCTTGGTAATCAGGGCGGCGGTATACGCGCCGATGGCCATAAAGCCCGCATGGCCCAGGGCCAATTGACCCAGGAAGCCGGTGGTCAGATTCAGGGATACCGCCATGATGACGGCGATGCCGATATCCATCAGGGTGCTTCGGTCGCCCCGGGAAATGGCGCCGGAGGAGATCATCAGCGAAAGCACGATATACACGCCGACCACCGCGATGAGATTGAGGATGCACGCACGGGTTTTTTTATTCATGATCGCTCACCTCACACTTTCTCGCTGGTCTTTTTGCCCAGCAGCCCGGCCGGCTTTACCAGCAGCACCACAATCAGAATGCCATAGACCACGGCATCCGCAAGCGAGGAGGAAATATAGCCCTTGGTCAGGCTTTCGGCCACGCCCATGATCAGCCCCCCCAGCATGGCCCCGGGGATGATGCCGATGCCGCCCAGCACGGCGGCGATAAACGCCTTGAGCCCGGGCAGGGAGCCCATGGTGGGCTGCACACGGGGATAGGCGATGCAGTAAAGCACGGCCCCGATGGCGGCCAGGGCGCAGCCGATGGCGAAGGTGATGGAAATGGTGGTATTGACGTTAATGCCCATCAGCTGGGCCGCGCCGGTATCCTCCGATACGGCGCGCATGGCCTTGCCCGTCCGGGTGGAGCGGACAACAAACTGCAGCAGCGCCATCAGCAGCAGAGAGAGGACGATGGTCAGCAGGGTAGTAAAGCTGATATTCAGATCGCCCACGGAAAGGGGGGCCACGGTGAAAACGGTGGGGAAGGGACGGGGCGTGGCAGAAAAAATGGTCTGCGCCAGATTCTGCAGAAACAAACTGACACCGATGGCAGTAATCAGCGAGGAAATGCGGGGCGAGGAACGCAGGGGCTTATAGGCCACGCGCTCAATCACAACGCCCACCACTACGCACACAACCATGGAAATCACAATGGCCGCCGGGAAAGGAAGCCCCAGGGAGGTCATTGCCAGCAGCGCCGCATAAGCGCCCACCATGATAATATCGCCGTGAGCGAAGTTGATCAGTTTCACGATGCCATAAACCATTGTGTAGCCCAGCGCGATCAAGGCGTAAATGCTGCCGATCTGCAGGCCGTTGATCAGCTGATTCAGAAATAATGTCATGCGTTATCCACCCCTCAGCGGTTGTATCAAAAAACCGGGAAAAGGGAAGAGGGGCATTTTCTCCCCCTCTTCCCCAGGCAATCCCACGGATTGCTTACGGATCGACCTTGGCTACGAAATGCTTTTCGCCCTGCTCGTCAAAGGTCATAACGAAGGCGCTCTTGATGGGGTTATTATTGGCATCAAAGGTGATTTTGCCGGAAACGCCCACGGTCTCAATGGCTTTGAGGGCGGCGGTGACGGCGTCAAAATCGGTGGAATCGGCGGCCTTGATGGCCTCGCAGATCACCAACGCGGCATCATAGCCGGTGGCGGAGAAGGAGACGGTGGGCTTTTCGCCAAACATCCGGGTATAATCGGCGATGAATTTGACCACGGCCTCGTCATCGGAGTCAAAGGCGAAATGATCGGCGTAGGTGATCTGGGTGAGCAGGGATTTATCGGCGATCTGGGGCACGATATCCGAAATGCCGTCCGCGCCCATGTAAATGGTCTTGAGGCCGACCTCCTGGGCCTGGGTCAGGATCAGAGAGGCTTCTGCGCCGTAGAAGGGAAGGAACACGGCATCGGGGGCGGCATTCTTGATATTGGTCAGCTGCGCCTTAAAATCGATATCGGTGAAGTTGGCGGCCTCCTTGGCCACGATTTCCAGACCATTGACCGCCGCCTGGGCCTCAAAGGCAGAAACCAGACCGATGGAATAGGCGCTGTCCACGCCGTAGAGAATGGCGATCTTCTTATAGCCCTGCTCAAAGGCGAAATTAGCCATGACGGTGCCCTGGAAATCATCGATGAAGCAGGTGCGGAAGACGTTGCTCTTGCCCTCGGTAATGTCAAAGGCGGTGCCAGAAGCGGTTACCATGGGGATGCCGTCATCCGCAGCCAGAGAGGCGACCACCCGGCACTGGCCGGTAAGCACATCACCCAGAATCGCGGCGCAGCCGTCATCCAGATAATCGAAATAAACCTTCTGGGCCTGGGTATCATCGGCTTCGTGATCCTGCCAGAGCAATTCCACCTTTTTGCCGTTGATGCCGCCCGCTTCATTGAGCTGGGCAATATAAAGATCAGCGCCGTTCTTGACGGCATTGCCGTATACGGCGTAGGGGCCGGTCAGCGGGGCCAGACCGCCGATTTTAATGGTTTCCTCCTTCGCCAGCGCGGGAAGGCACAGAGAAAGAATCATGATTGCGGCCAGAACAAAAGCGAGCCATTTGCAGGATTTCATTGCGTATCCTCCTCGATGTAAAAATCTCTTTGAATCCTCAAAGATTACTCGTCATTATACACGCATCAGCCGCCGATTTCAAGAGCGGACATGTATGGAAATTGTACTAAAACCGGGATGACGAATTATCTGCAGGGAACCGCTTTTGCGTCAAAAGCCCCCCGCATCCCCTCTGAAAACGGCAGAGGACGGAACGGGGGCGAATCCTGCCAAATTGAATGCCAGATCAGCAAAAATGACTAACGATTGGAAAAGCAGCAGCAATGCCTTTGCGTTTGGTGAGGACATTGCTGCTTGATTCCTTACTACTATTACTCTTTTGCATCACTGGCATTCAATTTGGCAAGAGCCCTCCATGAAACATCCGGAGCCGGTTTTCGGGAGGGTGCGGGAGGGTGCTTTTGACGCAAAAGCATCCTCCCGCAATATTTCTTCTCGGAACCCCCGTTCCTCACCGCTTCCCCTGGCTTTTGCCCAGGTAGGCGTCCTTGACCCGGGGATCATTGAGCAAATCCTTTCCGGCGCCCTGCATGCCCAATTGGCCCGTTTCCAGCACGAAGGCGGTATCGGCGATTTTCAGGGCGGCGTTAGCGTTTTGCTCCACCAGCAGGATGGTGATGCCCTCTTCGTGGAGGGTTTCGATGATACGGAAAATATCCCGCACCACCAGAGGCGCAAGGCCCAGGGAGGGCTCATCCATCATGAGCAGCTTGGGGCGCATCATCATGGCCCGGCCCACGGCCAGCATCTGCTGCTCGCCGCCCGAAAGCGTGCCCGCCAATTGCCAGGAGCGCTCCCGAAGCCGGGGGAAGAGATCGTAGACATGCTCGATATCCGGCTGGATATCATCCCTGCGCAGATAGCCGCCGATGCGCAGATTTTCCAGCACCGTAAGATTGGGGAAGACCCGCCGCCCCTCCGGCACCATGCAGATGCCCTCGGAGACGATTTTCTGGGGGCTATGGCCGCTGATGAGCTGACCATCGTAGGTGATGGTGCCCTGGAATTTGGTAATCAGGCCGGAAATGGCCCGCAGGGTGGTGGATTTTCCTGCGCCGTTTGCGCCAATCAGCGCGGCGATCTGGCCCTTTTCCACATCCAGGGAAATGCCCTTGAGGGCCTCGATGCCGCCGTAGCTGACATGCAGATCTTTGATATGCAGCAGACTCATTCTTCCTCGCCTCCCAGATACGCGGCGATGACCGCCGGATTTTCCTGTATTTCGGCAGGGGTGCCCTGGGCGATGAGCCGCCCGAAATCCACAACGTAAATGCGATCGGAAATTTCCATGACCAGATTCATATGATGCTCGATAATGAAGATCGTCAGATGAAACTGCTCCTTAATGCGCAGGATAAAGGCGCTGAGCGCATCGGTTTCCTGGGGATTCATGCCGGCGGCGGGCTCATCCAGAAGCAGCAGCTTTGGCTCCGTGGCCAGGGCCCGGGCAATTTCCAGCAGCCGCTGCTTGCCGTAGGGAAGAGAGGTGGCCATTTCATTCTGCACATCCAGAAGCCCCACCGTTTCCAGCAGCGCCCTGGCCTTTTCCCGCATGGCACTTTCCTCTGCTGCGTTCAGGTGCAGCACGGCGGTTAACAGATTGCTTTTGCGGCGCAGATGCATGGCGGTCATGACGTTTTCCAGCACCGTCATGCCGGAAAAGAGGCGGATATTCTGGAAGGTGCGGGCAATGCCCAGGCGGGTAATCTGATCGGGGGTATGGCGGATGACGCGGCCTAGATATTTTTCGCCCTGCGCGCCGGCATAGCTTTTCTTCATTTTTCCGGTGGGATGATTGCGGGCGATGGGCGTGCCCAGGAAGGAAATCTGGCCGTTGGTGGGCTCATAGACGGAGGTGACGCAATTGAAGGCGGTGGTTTTGCCCGCGCCGTTGGGGCCAATCAGGGCGACGATCTCCCCCTGGTTGATTTCCATGCAAAGATCATTGACGGCCACGACGCCGCCGAACTGCATGGTGACATGCTCAATGCTAAGAACGTTTTCGCTCATGCCTTCACCCCCCGGCTATGCTTTCTTCTGCGGAAAAGATCGGGCAATTCCCAGGTGCCCATGATGCCCTGGCGGAAGAAAAGCACCACGATCATGATGATCACGGAGAAAACCACCAGGCGGAAGCCATTGCGCAGCAGCGGCACCTCAAAGCTGCCGATCATCTGCTTCTGATCCAGGAAGCGCAGCCACCATTCCGAGGCCGCCACAAAGAGGAAGGAGCTGATGCAGCTGCCCGTTACCGAGCCGATGCCGCCAATGACCACGATGAGAAGAATTTCATACGTCATGGCCGAGGTAAAGGCCTTGGCCTGGATGGTGCTTTGATACATGGCCAGCATTGCGCCGCCGATCCCGGCAAAGAAGGAGGAAATGCAGAAGGAAATCTGCTTATGACGGAAAAGATTGACGCCCATGGCCTCGGCGGCGATTTCATCATCCTTGATGGCGCGCAGGGAGCGGCCGTAGGTGGAATTGATCAGCAGCACGATCAGGGCGATGCAGACCCCGGCAATCAGGAAGGGAACCAGGGTGGACAGATAGAGGGTGACCTCCCCCTCCGCATTGCGGATATTGAAATCATTGAAGGTGGGGAAGGCGCGGAGCATATTGGAGCCATTGGTCAGCGCGCCCAGCCGATTCCACTGGAAAATGGCGCGGATGATTTCGGCAAAGCCCAGGGTGGCGATGGCCAGATAATCGCTTTTGAGCCGAAGCACGGGCAGGCCGATGAGGAAGGCAAAGAGCGCCGCCATCAGCCCGGCGATTATCAGCGCCGGGATCACCGGCAGGGCAAACTGCACCAGGCCGCCGTCATAATACTGATAGACATTGGCCCGCTGGGCGGCGGGAATGGTCAGGATGGCGTAGGAATAGGCGCCGATGAGCATAAAGCCCGCCTGGCCCAGGCTGAAAAGGCCGGTAAAGCCGTTGAGCAGATTCATGGAAACGGCCACCAGGGCGTAGGTTGCCCCCTTTTTCAGCACGGTAAAGAGCATGGAGGTGGAGGGCAGCAGCTGCTCTGCCGCAAAGACCGCCGCATAAACCAGCAGGATGATCAGCGCCGATAGGACGGTGCTTGCCTTGAGGGGCCGACGGGCCCGGGTGCTTTCTTTCTTCATTTCCGTCACCTCACACTTTGTCCGTCGTCTTTTCCCCGAAAAGGCCGGTGGGCTTGACGACCAGAATCACGATCAGGAGTGCAAACGTGAAGGCATCGGAGAAGGTGGCCAGGCCCAGATTCTGCGTGGTGATGCCGGCCTTAAAAAGGATAATATCCAGGCCCTTGATGATATTTTCACAGATGCCGATGATGAACGCGCCGATGACCGCGCCGGGGATGGAACCGATGCCGCCGAAAACGGCCGCAACGAAGGCCTTGAGGCCGGGCATGGAGCCCGAGGTCTGCACGACGGTATTATAATTGGTAAAATACAGCATGGAGCCTACCGCCGCCAGGAAGGAGCCGATGATGAAGGTGGTGGAAATGACACTGTTGATCCTGATGCCCATGAGCTGGCTGGTTTCAAAATCCTTGGATACGGCGCGCATGGCCATGCCGATCTTGGTATGATTGATAAGCTGCACCAGTGCCGCAACCAGAATGGCGGTCAGCACCGGGGTGACCACGGTGACCACCTTGGTGCTGGCCCCCAGGATGGTGATGGAATTGCTGATGAAGGGAATCTTGGGATAGAACTGATTCAGGCCGCCGGTGATATACAATACCAGATTCTGCAGGGTATAGCTGACGCCGATGGCGGAAATCATGATGGACATGCGGGGCGCGCTGCGCAGGGGCTTATAGGCCACGCGCTCAATGGAAAAGCCGATGATGACCGTGATGAGAAGCGTTAAAAGGATGGAAAGCCAGAGGGGCATGCCGCTGGCATTGAGATACACCATCACGATACCGGCCACCATAAAGACATCGCCATGGGCAAAATTGATCAGGCGGAGAATGCCGTAAACCATGGTATAGCCAATGGCAATGAGCGCATACTGGCCGCCGACGGAGATGCCGGTGAGCAGATAGGGGAATGCGGTCTTGAACATGGGAAAAGCGCCTCCTTGATACGTTTTGTGGCGTGAGCGACAGCGCCCACGCCACAGCAGGAAGGTTTGTTTCAGCCCGGCGGGCAGGAGGACATCAATTATTCAACGCCCTGCACAGCCACGAAATCCCAGGCTTCGGTTCCGGTATTGGCCTTCTTGATATAGGCGGTATCGCGGTCGGCATCGCCGGTTTCGGGCAGGAAGGCGATCTTGCCCGAAACGCCCTCATACGCCACATTCCACAGCGCCGCATTTACGGCCTTGGGGTCGGTGCTGCCGGCGGCCTTCAGGGCCTCCAGGGCCACATAGTAGGCATCATAGCCCATGACGCTGACGGCGCTGATCATATCGTTGCCGCCGTTATTGGTCAGGGCCTCCGCATCGCTGTTGAGCCAGGCCTTGAAGCCCTGGTCAAAGGTGGGGTTGCCGCCCTCCTGATAGAAGGTGCTGATGAGGACGTTCAGGTTGGTGCCCAGCGTGGATTCCAGCACCTTATTGTTATCCCAGGTATCGCTGCCCATCAGGGCGAAATCAACGCCCAGGCCCGCCGCCTGATCGATCATCAGGGTAGTATAGGCAATGGAGCAGGGGGCGAAGAAGACGCCCGCGCCGTAACCGGCGGCATTATTGATGTAGGAAGTGAAATCCGAGGTGCCGGTGGGGAAGGTTTCGGAAATGACCATGCCGCCCAGGGCCTCAAAGGCCTGCTGGAAATAATGCACCAGGCCGACATCATAGTCATTGCCCAGTTCGGCCAGGCAATAGGCCACCTGCACGCCCAGCTCCTTATAGGCATAATTGGCAAGGACGGTGCCCTGGAAGGGATCCAGGAAGCAGATGCGGAAGTAATGATCATTGCCCAGGGTTACCTGGGGATTGGTGCAGGTAACGCCGATGGCGGGGATACCGGCCTGAGCGAAGATGGGGGAGCCGGCAATGGAAACGGCGGAGCCATAGGAGCCCAGCACCACGCTGGATTGCTGATTGACCAGATCGGAGGCGGCGGAGGGGGCCTTATCGGTGGCGGAGCCGTTATCGGCATAGACCAGCTCCACCTGATAGAGGGTATCGCCGATCAAGACGGTAGGCGTTTCGATATTGGCATACTGCATGCCCAGCATTTCCTGCTTGCCGCCTGCGCCGTTATCGCCGGAGGCGGGCTCAAAAACGCCGATCTTTACAACCGGCAGATCCTCCGCCAGCGCCGCGGCGGGAAGAAGCATCATTAGGGCCAGAAGCATCGCGAGCATTTTTTTCATCGTTTCCATCTCCTTGAAAAAGAATAAGGACAGTATAAAGGGTGAACGAACGAATTGCAAGTTCTGGAAACGAAAAATGCAAAGTAGATGCAATTTCTGTGAAAAGGCCGGGAAAGGGACGAAAATAGTACAGCGAAAATGCAATGAAAACAAAAAAAATCGCATTTCGTTTCCGAAATGCGATGTCTGGCAGGAAGCGGGGGGATCAGCCCTGCCTGCCCTTGGATACCTTTTCCAGCACGATCAGCACCAGAATGATCAGCCCGGTGACCAGGAAGATGCCCACCAGGCCCTTGAGCATATACTGCAGGGAATCAACGAAGGCGGGAAAATCAATATGGAAATTGGTTTTCGGCGCGGTTTCCTCCGCCAGAGAAAGGCCGGGAAGCAGGGCGAGGCACGCGGAGAGAATGAGAGAGAACCAATGCTTGCATTTCATATTCCAATACCTCCACGCATTATTTCAGGAAGAAGCTCAGGATCAGGCCGCCGGCGATGACGGAGGCGATCTGGCCGGAAACATTGACGCCGACGGTATGCATCAGCAGGAAATTCTGGGGATCCTCCTTCAGGCCCATCTTATGCACCACCCGGGAGGACATGGGGAAGGCGCTGATGCCGCAGGCACCGATCATGGGATTGATCTTTTTCTTGCTGAAAAGATTGATCAGCTTGGCAAACATGACGCCGCCGGCGGTATCGAAGATGAAGGCGATGAGGCCCAGGGCCATGATCAGAAGCGTATCGGCCTTGAGGAACTGATCGGCCTGCATGCGCACGGCGATGGTAAGGCCCAGGAAAAGGGTGATCAGATTGGCCAGCACCTTCTGGGCGGTTTCAGAGAGAGAATCCAGCACGCCGCATTCCCGCAGCAGATTGCCGAACATGAGGAAGCCGATGAGGGCCACGGCATCCGGGGTGATGATGCCAACCAGCATGGTGACCACGATGGGGAAAAGAATGCGGGTGGTCTTGGTGACATTCTTCTGCTCATAGGGCATGCGGATGAGCCGCTCCTTTTTGGAGGTGAGCAGGCGGATGACCGGGGGCTGCACGATGGGCACCAGCGCCATATAGGAATAGGCGGCCACCATGATGGCGGGCAGATACTGGCTCTTGAGGGCATTGGCCACCACGATGGAGGTGGGACCATCCGCCGCGCCGATGACGGCAATGGCGGCGGCATCCATCAGATCAAAGCCCACCAGCCGGGCCATGGACAGGGTAAAGAAAATGCCGAACTGGGCCGCCGCGCCAAAAAGCATCAGCTTGGGATTATTCAGCACCGGGCCGAAATCGATCATCGCGCCGATGCCGATGAAAAGCAGCAGCGGGAAAAGCTCATTGGCGATACCGGCGTTAAAGAGTACCTCCAGCGTTTCCACCGCGCCGGAAAGCGGCAGATTGACCAGAATGGCGCCAAAGCCCATGGGCAGAAGCAGGCTGGGCTCCATATCCTTTTTGATGGCCAGATAAATCAGCAGGCCGCCGATGCACCACATGACGACCATCGGCCAGGTCAGGTTTGTGGCATTGCCCAGCAGGCTTTGAAAGAAATCTCCCATGATAAATCCCCTTCCTAAATCATTTCGATCCTGCATACTATACCAGATACCGCCCGTTTTATCAAGAGGAAAGCGGGGGAAAAAGCCCCGAAAAGGGGAAAAGGGCGGCAAAGAAACGGCAAAGAATGCGGAAAAACGCAGGAAAAGCATAAGATGCTTGAAGGAAAACGGTCTGTTTGCTATAATATGCCCTGGTGAACGCAGAGGATCATCGGGAGGGAAGCAACATGAAGACAGAATGGAAGGGCTGCATCCGCATTGCCGCAACGGCCTTTATCCTGTTTCTATGCATTTATTACTGGCCGGCGGTATCCGGCCTTCTGGCCACGGTGATAAAGGCCGCCGGGCCGATGCTGACGGGGCTGGTGACCGCCTATCTGCTCAACATCCTCATGAGCTTTTATGAGCGGCATTATTTTCCCCGGCAAACGAAGAAATTCTTTCTTCGGAGCAGGCGGCCCGTCTGCCTGATCGGGGCGGTGCTGACGCTGGCGGTGATTCTTGCGGCGCTGATTTATCTGGTGCTGCCCGAACTGCTGCGGGCGGTGCAATTGCTGGCGGCAGAGGCGGCGGAGGGCCTGAAGACGCTCTTTGCCAGCGATTGGGTGAAAAATCTGCTGTCGGAGGAAAAGCTGGCGGAGTTTTCCGGCATCGACTGGCAGGCGTATCTGAAAAAGGCGGCGCAGTTTCTGGCCTCCGGGGTGGTGCCTGCCGCCGGGGTTATCGCATCGGCTGCTACCTCGGCAGTTTCCATGCTCATCGCCGCCTTTACCGGCTTCATCTTTTCGCTCTATCTGCTCTACGGCAAGGAAAAGCTGCAGGGGCAATGCAGGCGGCTGATGAAATGGGGGATCAGGGAGGCATGGCGCGAAAAAATCATGCATGTGCTTTCCGTATTTAACGCCAGCTTCCGCAGCTATATCGTGGGCCAATGCCTGGAGGCGGGCATTCTGGGGGGCTTATGCACCCTGGGCATGCTGATTTTCGGCTTCCCTTACGCGGGCATGATCGGCGCGCTGGTGGGCTGCACGGCGCTGATCCCCATCGCCGGGGCGTATATCGGCGCGGGGGTGGGCGCGATGATGATGCTGACCATTTCGCCTCTTAAGGCGGTGCTTTTCCTGGTGTTTATCGTGGTGCTGCAGCAATTGGAGGGCAATCTGATCTTTCCCCGGGTGGTGGGGCAATCCATCGGCCTGCCCGCGATGTGGGTGCTGGCGGCGGTGACGGTGGGCGGCGGCCTCATGGGCATTACCGGCATGCTGCTGGGCGTGCCGCTGGCGGCGGGAATCTATCAGCTGCTGAAGGAAAGCGTGGGCAAGAAGGAAAGCATTCAGGCCGCACAGAAGGAAAATAATTAAGGTAGAAAACAGCAATGCTCCATCAAACACGGAAGCATTGCTGTTGTTTTTTTCTACTGTTATTCTTTTTTGCTGCTCTGGCATTCAATTTGGCAGGAAGTCTCCATGAACTATCCAGAGCCGATGTTGTGGGAGGAAGTTTTTTAGATGTCAAGGCCTTCGTTCCCTTTGCTGCTCTGGCATTCAATTTGGCAGGAGGTTTCCATGAACCATCCAGAGCCGGTTTTCGGGAGGGTGCGGGAGGGTGCTTTTGACTCAAAAGCATCCTCCCGCAAATATTTCCCCGTTCCAGCGTTATTCGGCGGTCAGGCGGCGGAAAAGATCCTCAAAGACCTTATCGCGGCTGACATGCCAGACATAGCAGATCTCATCGTTATCCGGGGAAATGCTGTGGCGCAGATCATACTGCGGCATGGAGAGGGGCGCTTTCCTGTCCTGCAGCATTTCGCCTTTTTCATCCAGAAGCCAGGCAATGGTGGAAATATCCCAGATCACCCGCGTCCAGGGCTTGCCCTTGGCGTAGCTTTCGGCTTCCTGGATGGTATTATCGCAGAGATAATCGCAGAGGGCATTCTTTCCCCGGAGCCAATGGTTTAGTTCGGGGGCAGAGGTACTCAGGGCATCCACCACGCCCATGCAGGGCAATTGCACCAGCGGCGCGCTGCTGGCAAAGACGATGCGGGCGGCGGCGATATCGCCCCGGAGATTGAATTCGTCATTCACGGGCCAATGCTGGGCATGGCCGCCCAGCCAGACGATCACGATGCGTTCGGCCAATGCCGGCTCCATCAGCAGCGCGGAGGCCACATTGCTGATCGCGCCGATGGATACCACATAGAGGGGATGCTCGGCGGTATACTCCCGGGAAATTTCGATGATTTTTTTTGCGGCCTCGGAGGGATTGGGCGTTTTTTCATCCTTGAGGAAGCCAGCGCCGCGATAAACCAGGGGGATATACTTTTCGGCGCCCGCAAGCCGCAGGATTTTATGCAGCTCCTGATAGCTTTTTTCCATGCCGTCCACATCATTTTCGGAATGGGAATTAAAGAAGGGCGCGGCGCAGAAGGCGCGGATGCGGCATTTTTCCGGGGCGCGCAGCAGATAGGAAACGGCAAACTGATCATCGATTTCATTATAGGTATCGGTATCCAGAATCACATCGATCATGCCCGTGGGCCGGGCGGGGCAGCGATTGCGCTTGGGCATAGAAAAAAACCTGCCTTTCTGAAGGAATACGCCAAATGGATGCAGACAGTATACCATAAGGCGCGAAAATTTTCTACAGAAAGGGCGAAAAAATGAATACCGAAAACGGGGGAAGATTGACAGAAGGCGCGGCAGCGGCATATAATGGAGGCCAATCCAATGAAATGAGCTGATGCTTGTGTTTTTTCCATTTATGCTATTGATGCTGGATAACGAGGAGGATCGCCTCTTTCTGGAGGGGCTGTATATGGAATATCGGGTGCTGATGTATGCCCAGGCCCTGAAAATTACGCGGAATACCCAGGAGGCGGAGGACGCCGTCAGCGAGGCCATGCTGGCGCTGATGAAAAAAAATGCGCTTCTGCGCACTCTGCCATGCAACAAATTGAAGGCCTACGTTGTCATTACTGTGAAGCATATGGCCCTGAACCGCTACCGGAAAATGAAAAAGGAAAGCACGATGGGGGATTCAGCGGCAGAGGAAATGCCGGGCAGCGCCGGCACGGAGGAGGCGCTATTCAGCCGGGCGGGGATCGAGGCCATCAAGGCGGCCATATGCTCCCTGCCCGAACGGGAAAAGGAAATTATGCTGATGAAATATTTCCGGGAATTGACCGATGCGGAAATCGCAGAGGAAACGGGGCTCAGGGAGGTATCCGTCCGGGTGCATCTGAGCCGGGCAAGAAAGCATCTTTCCGGGATGCTGGCAGAAAGGGGGATGGGAGAATGAGCCGGGAGGATTGGCTGCGGGAGGCCTGCGCGCAGATTGCACAGGAGGAAGCGGAAACGCTGGAAAGGAGCATATCCCCCAAGCTGGAGCAGGCGGCGGATACGCTGTATCAGCGCCATCGCCGCAGGGTATTTGCTTTGATCAGGCAAAACAGCCGGCAGAAAAAGGGCCGTCTGGCCCCCTATTTCCGGGCGGCGGCCTGCCTGGCGCTGGCGGCCGGGGCTGCCTTTATGCTGCTGCATCCCAAAACCCGGGATGCCCTTCCCGCCGCGCAGCCCCCGGCGGCCTCGGTGCTGCCCTATTATACGGAAGAACCCAGCCCGGTTCCGACTGCTGCCGCCGATACGCCTGCGCCCACTTATGCCTTAAATTTTGCGGAAAAGCATGAGAAAATCCCCACCGATGCGCCGATTATCGCCGAAAAACCGACGGAAACACCCACTCCTTCGCCGTCACCGACGCCTGAACCCACATCTACGCCTGCGCCGGAGGAGCGCGTGATTCCCGCGGATTGGACGGGGGCGTATTTCCCGGCGGAAATTCCCGAGGGATATGCGCTGCTCAGCAGCACCGGGGAGGAAGGAATGAGCGCAGCCGTCTATGCGGATGCAAGCGGCGGACGCATCACCTTTACCGAATACGAAACGGAAAGAAGCGTTTCGATTCCGGAGGATGCGGAAATGGATTACATCGAACTGCATGGCGGCGCGGCCCTGCGGATGGTGCGGCAGGATACCGTGCTGCTGGCCTGGCAGATGGAGGGGCGCACCCTGACGCTGGAGGCCGATGCGCGCCGGGCGATGGAAATTGCGGAAAGCGTGGAGAAAATTTCCGCAGAATGAAACAAACGGCAGGGGCGGCGTGTCATATTGGCGAAAGGCAATGGAAAGGAGAAAGAAAACGATGAAAAGAATGATTGCCCTGCTGATGACGATGCTGCTGCTGGTGGCGGCGTGGCCCGCCCTTTCGGAGGGCGCCGAGATCCAGACCGAGCTGCCGGAGGAGATCGAAGCCTTTTTTTCGGCAGGATCATTTTCAGGCTATACCATTAATGCCCACGCCGCCAAAGCATTTGAAAATACCGTGGGCGGCAGCTATTACTTTGCGGTGGCCTCCAAGGGCGCGAGCCATACCCTCTACGGCTTTGAAAAGAAAAACGGCGCCTGGCAATACTGGCTCAAGACCAGCGCCGTGCTGCCGCAGAGCGCGGGGGAATATCAATTATATAATGCAAAGGGCATGAATGATTCTCTGACGGGCGAAATCATCAGCGCCGATGAACTCTGCATGGTGCTGATTCTGCCGGGGCAGGATTACTACAGCCATTTTGCCAGCTTCCGGGTGGATCAGTACGGCCAGTGGCGGCTGAATTCGGTTTACAGCTATTTGCTGGAGGCGGGAAAATATACAGAGGCCTTGGTATACAGCGATCACATCGCCTATTATGATGAAAACCGCCTCATCGGCAATGCCTGGGGCGTGGTGGAAACCAATCTGCGCTATGCAAGCATGGCGGCCTTCCCGGCCACCTATGCGGCGGCGAAAAGCGTGCTCTCCAGCCCGCCGGATATCCCCTCGGGCAGCCAGCTTTTCGCTGCGGAGATTCATTTTACCGGCGGGCAGAAATTCCCGGTCTATTCCGGCCCGGGCACAGGCTATGAGCGGGCAGCCGGGGGCAAGGCCATGGTTTCCACCAATGACTGGATTCAGGTATTTGGCCGGGAAAACGGCTATATCCTGATTCAGTACGATATTACCTCCGATCAGATGCGCTTTGGCTATATTGAAGAAAGCGCCCTGCCCAAGAGCGTTTCCGTATCGGTGCTTGCCCTGGATCATGAGGCGGCGGTGATCACCGGGGATACCTATCTGACCGATGATCCGCTCAAGAGCCAGACGAAAATACGCGCCGTTTCTGCCGGGCAGCAGGGCGTAAAATGGCTGGCGGAGATGGGAAACTGGGTTTATGTGGAGATTACGGGCAGCGGCAGCCCCGTCCGCGGCTTTGTGCCCGCCGGAAAAATCCAGAAAAGCAGCCAGCAAAATACTTACAGCGGCAGCTTTGCCTTTTCCGATTATACGGCGGAGGTGCATGCCCAAAGGGACGGCAGCGGAAATCTTACCGCCGTCATTCAGATTACGGCGTCTGCCCAGCCCCTGCGCGGCGGATACGCCATGACCGGCTATCAGCTATATGCAAATAATCTTTTGCTTGCGGCCTCCTCCGCCCCGCAGCTGCTCAGCGGCGGCGGATGGCAATGCGTCTTTTCCCTTGGCTGCGCGCTGCCGGAAAATACCGGGCTCATTGGCTTCTGCCCGGTGTACGGCACGGGGGCAGCCGTCGATGAAATGATGACCTTTTTCCCCTGACCGGGGGCTTATTCCCCTTGAAACAGCCCCCGGTAGCAGGCAATATCGTAAACGCCCTGGGCCATGCCCTCTGCCAGCAAATGCTGATAATGGGGATGGGACAATTGATAATCCTCCTGGGGATTGGAAAGATGGCCCAGCTCAATCAGGAAGCAGGGCATCTTGGCCCAGTTATTGCCCACAAACTGATCGCTGAGGGTGACAAAGCCGGTTTTTTCGGTCAGCTCATACCCGGCGGAGCGCTTAATGGCGTTGAGCAGCAGATTGCCCATATGGCGATAGGCGGTTTTATCCGCCACGGCCCGGGCATAATCGGAGCGAAAGGGCGTATAGAGGCTCAGCCCGGTTACGGCAGAACTCTCCCGGGTATCGCAATGGAGACGCAGCATGATATCCGCCCCGCCCTCCTCGGCGATGGCGCAGCGCTCCATATTGGTGCGGAACTGATCCTCTCTTTCCCGGGTCATGACCACGGTAGCCCCCTGACGGATCAATTCATCCCGCAGCACCATGGCGATTTCCAGCACCACGATGGATTCCTTGCGCAGGGTAAAGTGGCCCTGGGCCATGCCGCCGCTTCCGGCAGTTTTGCCGCTGAGGCCGGGGCCCACCGGCTCGCTGACCGGGCGGCCGTTTTCCTGATGTCCCGGATCGATGCAGACGGTGATGCCCGAAAGGCGGCCCGCCTGCTGCGCCGGGGCCTGGGGGACTTCATAGCCCTTGCGGGCCTTGGCCTCCGCCAGGATTCTGCCCGAGCCGGAAAGCAGCTTTACGGTGGTCAGGGTACGGGCATAGGTGATGGGCAGCAGGATTTCCCCGGAAAAAAGGCCGTTTTCATCGGGATAGACAGGATAGGTGGCCGATTGCTGGCGATTGGAAAAATGAAGAAGCAGGCAGGAAGCGCCGGGGGCGGAAAAGGAATAGCCAAGCCCCCGGCCTGTTTCTGTCAGGCTGAGATCACGGACGGCGGCGCTGCCCACGCCGCTGGGCGCCTGATAATCAGGCGCGGCGGGAAGGGAGGAAGCGGCCTTTAAGAGCTGCGAATTTTCCAGATTTTTTACCGTTACGGTGACCGTGCCGCCCGCCCCGGAATGCGCAAGGGCAATCACGCCGGAAAAGACGCCGTTTTTGCCGTAGGCCACCAGATTGCCGCTTTCGGCAGCGGTTTCATAAAAAATGCGGACGTATTCCCGGCCGCTCAGGGAAAAGGAATAGCCCACGGCGCAGCTTTCGGGGGAAAGCCGGATGCTTTCCGCCAGGGCCAGGGGCGCAAGCGGGGCAAGGGCCAGCAGGCATACCATCAGGAGAAGCAGACATCTTTTGAAGGGCACGGGAAATCATCCTTTCTTGGGCGGAGAAGAGCCGCAATAATTCCAGTATATGCCATTATAGCACGGGAATGCATTTTATACAATTGCCCCGCATAAGAATCTATGATAGAATATACTGGAAAGGGCCATGAATTCCGGAAAGGGGCAGGATCATGAAGGCGAGGAAGAAGGAAAGAAAGCGGGCGAAAAAGCCGATGCTGCTGGGGCGGCTATTGACACTGCTGCCCATTGGCTGCATGCTGTTTTATCCCGTATATCTGGCGGGAACGCTGGAACTTAAGGAGGAGGAATATGCCTCCGCGCTGCTGCCGGAGGAATTTTCGGGACTGAAAATCGCATATGTATCGGATATTCATTACGGCGCGTTTCTGGGGGAAGCGCGGGTGCGGGCCCTGGCGGACAGGGTCAATCGCCTGGAGGCCGATCTGATTATTCTGGGCGGCGATTACGGGGAAAGCTCCCGGGGCGCGCTGGATTTCTTTGCCCTGCGCCCGGGCTTTCAGGCCCGGTACGGGGTGCTGGGCGTGATGGGCAATCATGACCGGACGCTGCCCGAAAGCAATCTGGGAAAAATCCAGGCCGCTATGCGGGAAAACGGCGTGATTCCGCTGGTGAATGACGTATGGATGCTGGAAAAACAGGGGAAGCGGCTGGCCATTGCCGGGGCGGATGATTTCTACAATGGGTATCCCGATCTGGAAAGGCTGGCCCGGCTCTGCGATGATGCGGATTTTGCGATCTTTGCGCCCCATAGCCCCGATCTTCTGCCCGAGGTCTATCGTCTGCCCGGCGGGCCTTTTTACCAGCTGGCCCTGTGCGGGCATACCCACGGTGGCCAGGTGACGCTTTGGGGCCACGCGCTGCATTCCTCCAGCGATTACGGGGATCGCTACCTTTCGGGCTGGTATCATGAAGAAAATACCGATATTCTGGTCAGCAACGGCGTGGGCACCTCCATGCTGCCTGTGCGCCTGGGGGCAAAGCCGCAGCTTCACCTGCTTACCCTGAAACGGGAATAGGACGGGGAACGGGAGAAAACGGGGAAAATATTGCGGGAGGGGACTTTTGACGCAAAAGTCTCCTCCCGCAAAAATCGGCTCCATAATAAAAGTTGGGGTGCAGCCAAAAAAGAGAAGACAAAGTAAGCCCGAACAGTTAAAATGAAAATGCAGCAATCCACAAACTGGAGG
>CAZJUJ010000042.1:0-25413 GCA_964549135.1 uncultured Oscillospiraceae bacterium
GTCAAAAGTGGTTCCCCCGCGCCCCCTCCGAAAACCGGCTCTGGATGGTTCATGGCCGAACTCTGCTATGTTGAATGCCAGATCAGCAAAGGAAAGCAAGGCTTTGGCTCCAAAGATTTTCCTCCTACAAAACCGGCTCTGGATGGTTCATGGATGGGTAGAACCGGGTTGAATGCCAGATCAGCAAAAAAGAATAGCAGCATAGAAAACAACGGCAATGCTTCCATGTTTGGTGAAAGCATTGCTGTTTTGTTTCTTACAGCTATCGCGCTTTTGCTTCACTGACATTCAACGTGGAAAAATCCGCCCACGATCCATCCAGAATTGGTTTTCGGGAGGGCGCGGGAGGGCGCTTTTGACGCAAAAGCGTCCTCCCGCAATATTTCACCAAAGAACGTTTCCTGCAGCGTTCAGAACAGGCCGGTGATTTTGCCGTCCGCGTCGATATCGATTTTTTCCGCGGCGGGAATTTTAGGCAGGCCGGGCATGGTCATAATATCGCCGGTCAGCGCCACGATAAAGCCGGCGCCTGCGGAAACCTTCAGATTGCGCACCGTTACCGTAAAGCCCCGGGGCGCGCCCAGCAGCGCGGGATCATCAGAGAAGGAATACTGGGTCTTTGCCATGCAGACGGGCAGGCCGCCAAAGCCCAGCTTTTCCAGCTGTGCTGCTTGTTTCCTGGCGTTGGGGGTGAGGATCACGCCCTCGCCATGGTATACATTCCGCACGATCATGCCGATTTTTTCTTCGATAGAGGCATCAAGGGGATAGCTGAAGGAGAAGGCATTGGGCTGCTCGCAGAGGCGCACCACCTCTTCCGCCAGCTTCATGCCGCCCTCGCCGCCCTTGGCCCATACCTCGGAGAGGGCCACGTTCACATGCAGTTTTCTGCATTCATCTTCGATCAGCTGCAGCTCCGCTTCGGTATCATCCGGGAAGCGATTGATGGCTACCACGCAGGGCAGATGATACACCTGAGTCATATTTTCCACATGCTGCAATAGATTGGGCAGGCCCTTTTTCAGCGCCTCCAGATTTTCGTTTTTCAGCTCGGTCTTGGCAAGGCCGCCGTGCATTTTCAGGGCGCGAACGGTGGCCACCATGACCACAGCGTCAGGCTTGAGGCCGTTTACGCGGCATTTGATATCCAGGAATTTTTCCGCGCCCAGATCGGCCCCGAAGCCCGCCTCGGTGACGATATAATCCCCCAGCTTCAGGGCGGTGCGGGTAGCGATGACGGAATTGCAGCCATGCGCGATATTGGCAAAGGGCCCGCCGTGGACGATGGCGGGGGTGCCCTCCAGGGTCTGCACCAGATTGGGCTTCATGGCATCCTTAAGCAGCGCGGCCATGGCCCCGGCGGCCTTAAGCTGGCCGCAGGTAACGGGCTCCTCGTCATAGGTATAGGCGACCACCATCCGGGCGAGCCGCTCCTTAAGATCGGTCAGATTATCCGCCAGGCACAGCACCGCCATGATTTCGGAGGCCACGGTAATATCATAGCCATCCTCCCGGGGCACGCCGTTGATGCGCCCGCCCAGGCCATCCACCACAAAGCGAAGCTGGCGATCATTCATATCCACGCAGCGCCGCCAGACAATGCGCCGAGGATCGATATGAAGGGCGTTGCCCTGATGAATATGATTATCCAGCATGGCGGCCAGCAGATTATTGGCCGCGCCGATGGCATGGAAATCGCCGGTGAAATGCAGGTTAATATCCTCCATGGGCACCACCTGGGCATAGCCGCCGCCGGCCGCGCCGCCCTTGATGCCGAAAACAGGGCCCAGAGAAGGCTCCCGCAGGGCCACGATGGGCTTTTTGCCGATGCGCTTCAGGCCGTCCGCCAGGCCGATGGTGGTGGTGGTTTTGCCTTCGCCAGCCGGGGTGGGGGTAATGGCGGTGACCAGAATCAGCTTGCCTTCCTTTCCCTCCCGGGCGCGGATGCGCTGGGCATCCAGCTTGGCCTTGTAATGGCCATAGGGCTCCAGCAGCCCTTCATCAATACCGGCGGCCCGGGCAATTTCATAAATGGGCCGCATGGGGGCAGACTGTGCGATTTCGATATCGGTGCGCATGATGCTTCCTCCATGTTTTTTCAATATTCGGTTACTTTTCCATTATACCGCATGATTCCGGATATTTCAACCGGTATTTCGGCTTTTCTTGAGAAAAATGACGAACGATTATTACGGCAAACGCAAAATAATTCATATTTTTCAAAAGGAGAAATGAATCCCGTCCCGGAATGTATAGGGCGTATGTACAATTGGGAGGGAAAGAAAATGGATTATGAGAGGCGGCGGGATACCGTCATCGTGCGGCTTACGGGGGAATTGGATCATTGCAGCGCCCAGGGCATCCGCAGGGAATTGGATGCGCTGATTCATGATCCGTCGGTCAGGCATCTGGTAATGGATATGAAGGGGATGAGCTTTATGGATTCCTCAGGCATCGGGGTGATCCTGGGCCGGTATCGGACGATGAAGCAGCGGGGCGGCACAGTGGCGGTCAAAAATATGAACGCCCATGTGGAGAGAATCTTTATTCTCTCCGGAATGAACCAAATTATTCAGATCATCTGACGGAGGGAAAGGGCCATGCAGATCAAGAATCAAATGAAACTGGAATTTCTCAGCGTTCCGGAAAACGAAAGCTTTGCCCGGGTGGCCGTCAGCGCCTTTGCCGTGCAGCTTGATCCCACGCTGGATGTGCTGGCGGATATTAAAACGGCGGTGAGCGAGGCCGTTACCAACGCCATTGTGCATGCTTATCCGGGAAAAATGGGGCTGGTTGAGATCATTGCCGTACTAAGGGAGGATGGCATGCTGGAAGTATCGGTATCCGATCAGGGCATGGGCATTGCGGATATTGAGCGGGCCATGCAGCCCTTTTTTACCACCCAGCCGGAAAAGGAGCGCTCGGGCATGGGCTTTTCGGTCATGCAGACCTTTATGGATGCCGTCCGGGTGGAATCCACCCCCGGAAGCGGAACCACCGTGCGCATGGAAAAGCGCCTGCGGGAGGCGTGAATGGGCGTGTATGCGCTGGCCCAGGCCGGTGATTCCCAGGCCCTTGCCGCCCTGGTGCGCCATCATATTCCTTTGGTGCAGGCGCTCTGCCGCCGCTTTTCCTATTGCGAGGATGCCTTTCAGCAGGGCTGCATGGGGCTGGTGCAGGCCATCCGCAGATTCCGGGAGGACAGCGGCTGCTGCTTTTCAACCTATGCCGTGCCCGTCATTCTGGGGGAAATGCGCCGTGCCTTTTCTCATCAGCTGGGCTGGCGGGCCAGAGCGGCGCTAAAAAAGGCCCGGGCCTGCCGGGAGGAAAGGCTGCGCCTGATGGGGAGGGAGCCCACCATTCAGGAAATGGCGGTGGCGGCGGGGGTGGATGCGGCGGAAATGATGCTGCTGTTGGAAAGGGATCAGCCCGCCGTTTATGATATGACCGGCACGCTGCTTTCCTCTCTGCCCGATCCCCGAAGCGAAGGCTGGCTCACCCGGCTCTTTATTCGGGATATTCTGGCCCGGATGCCCATGCGGGAGGCCTGGATCATCCGCCAGCGCTTCTTTCTTGGCCACAGCCAGGGGGAAATCGCCCTGGCGCTGGGGGCCAATCAATCCACCGTTTCCAGGCTGGAAAAAAAGGCGCGGGAGGCGTTTCGGGCCGCCTGGCGGGAATAGAGGCGGGGAAGGACAGCCTGAAGAGTATTTTCGCAGAGAAAATCGCAAAGGAAAAAGCGCCCGCATGCCCTGCTTTTTCGGGCAGACGGACGCTATTTTGCGATGCTTATTTGCCAAACAGGCTGGCCAGCAGCCCCTTCTTTTCATAGGGCGCTGTTTCCATGCCAAGAAAATCATAGCCGGTGCGCTCCACGGTCTGGCGCACCTTTTCCTCCGGCAGCTGATCCTCGGAAAGGATCACCGTTTCCTTCCTGGCGTGGGAGGAGGAAACCTTCCTGACCGCAAACGCCCGGCGGAAGGCGTCGTTCATATGGCTTTCGCACATTCCGCAGCGCATGCCGTCAATTTTTACGATGGTTCTGAACATCTGCATTCTCCTGTTCTTTTTGTTTCTGCACGAAGTTAGCAATTACTAACCGCATACATATCTTATCACTTTTTCAGGAGAATATCAAGCGCGGGCGGGAAATTTTACGTTTGCTCCGTGATTTCCCTGAGCAGGATGCGGCAGCCCTCCAGAATATCCCGGCAGGCGGCGTCAAAATCACCGGAATACCAGGGATCGGCGATATCCCGGGGCTGCTGGGCATGATCCAGCAGCCGCCGGATTTTTCCCTGAGGATCGCCGCCGCAGATTTCCTTCATCCGGGCAACGTTTCTTTCCTCCATGCCCAGCAGGAGATCATAGGCCGCATAATCGCTTTTTGTCATGGGCACGGCCCGCTTTCCCGCGGGATCGATGCCCATTTTCATCAGCTGCCGCCGGGCAGGGGGATAGACGGGATTTCCGTATTCCTCGCGGCTTGTGGCCGCAGAGGCGCAGACAATCTCTTTATCCAGCCCTGCCTTTTTCACCAGATCCCGGAAAATGAATTCCGCCATGGGGCTGCGGCAGATATTGCCCAGGCAGACAAACAGGATTTTTTTCATGCGTTTTCCTTTCCCAATGCCCTTTGGCATGGATGCGGGGCGGTCAGCGGAACTGCTTCCAGGGGATGCCCTGCTCCTCAAAAAATTCGGGATAGAAGCGGGGCGGGATGCTGCCGTCAAAATCAGTCTTGTATTCCCGGCCTACCATTTCGTATTTCGCACCGGCCGCCTGCTGATAGGGGAGCAGCTCCACCCGGAGCAGCGTCCTGGCAGCTTTCATGAGTTCCGCCGCCCGCAGGAAATGCTCCGGCACATCATTGACCCCGGGGATGATGGGCATCCGCAGAATGAAGGGCGTGCTGCCTTCAGCCAGCATGCTCAGATGCCGCAGGATGGGGGCCTGCTCCACGCCTGTATAGCGGCGATGCAGCGCAGGATCGGATACCTTCCAATCCATCATGATGAGGGAGCATTTTTCCATGGCCTGGGCAAACACATCATCCGGGGCATAGCCGCTGGTTTCCAGGGCGATATGCACGCCGGGGAGAAGATCAATGACCCGGGAAACAAAGCCCCACTGCAGCAGCGGCTCGCCCCCGGAAAAGGTTACGCCGCCGCCGGAGGCATCGTAGACATCCCGATCCTTGGCAAGCCGCGCCGCCAGGGCCTCCGGCTGCCATTTTGTGCCGATGATTTTTCTGTATCCGCCCCGGCAGACGGGAATGCATTTTCCGCAGACGATGCATTTTTCAGGGGATGGGCAGACACGCTCACAGGCCCCGCAGCGGGTGCAGGCGGCGCGGCTGACCATCAGCTGCGGCGCAGGGGACAGACCCTCCGGATTATGGCACCATTCACAACGCAGGGGGCAGCCCTTCATGAAGACGGTATTGCGGATGCCCGGGCCGTCAAACACCGCAAATTCCTTGATGTCAAAAACGATGCCCTCCGCCTTTTCTGCGCGCATCACAGCGTCAGCTCCGCCCGGCGGATGATATGATCCTGATAGCAGCGATCCAATTCCACAAAATAGCCGCTCCAGCCCCAGACGCGGACGATCAGATTGCGGTAATTTTCCGGATGCTGCTGGGCATCCAGCAGGCGCTGGCGATTGACGGTATTCAGCTGCAATTGATGCCCGCCCCGGCGGATGAAAAGCTGCACCAGCTGGGCCACCTTGGTGATGGATTCCTCCTGGGTAAAGACGCTGTCGGAAAATTCAATGGTCAGCGGGCCGCCGTTGATGACGCGGCCAAGATCGGGCTTGGTAAAGGATTTGATCAGGGAGAGGGGGCCATTCAGGCGGATATTCAGGGAGGGGGCGTAATTGGCGGGGAGGGGCACGCCCTTTTCCCGGCCATCTGCGGTGGCGCCCAGCTCATTGGCGTGGAAAATATAATACATGGCCGAGCCTGTACCGGCGCGGATGATGCCGCCCCGCTCATTTTTGCGGCCCTCCACGGCTTCGGCAAAGGCATGAAGCAGGAATACGGCGTACTGATCGGCCCGATCATCGTCATTGCCCATCTTGGGGCAATGGTATTTGAGCTGATCATGCAATTCGTCATAGCCCGCAAAATCGGCCTCCATGGCGCGGAGCAATTCCTCCGGGCTGAGGGAGCCCTGATAGACCATCTGATCCACCGCCGCCAGCATATCGGCAGCAGCGGCCACCCCCGTGCCGTGAAGACCCCAGTTATTATAGCGATTGCCCAGAGAAATATCCCGCTCGTTTTCCAGGCAGCCATCAAAGAAGAGGGAAAGGAAGGGGGATGGAATGATATAGAGATTCTTGCGCTCGGAAAGAATATCATCCACCCGGGCAGAAAAATCCCGTTTGATTTCATCTTTCAGGCTTTCCATATCCGGGCAGGAAGCAAGATGGCTGCGGATTACGGCATCCACCGAATTGGCGATGGGCAGCGCGCCGATATTGGGGATTTCCATGGCGTTTCCGGGAATGATAAATTCCCAGCAGGCGGCCATGGCGTAATTTCTTGCATCCTCCGGGGCATAGCCCAGGCGGATCAGGGCCGGGATGGCCACATCGTCATTTTCATACTGGGGAAAGCCCAGGCCCAGCCGGGTGAGCCGGGTGCCCAATTCAAAGATGTCAAGGGGCGTATCCTTTCCTACCCGCAGATTGATCTTGGGGTCGATGAGCCGCAATTCCTCCGATGCCCTCAGGCACAGCCGGGACAGGAGATTGAAGCCATCCTTCCCATCCCTGGTCATGCCGCCCAGCACCATGCTCTGGCCGTTATCGCCCTGCTGCATGCCGGGATAGAGATCGCTGTCCCGATTGCAGGAAAGGAAGAAGGCCTCGGTCAATTCCAGGGCGCTTTCCTCCGTTTCGATGCCTGCGGACAGATCGGCGGCCAGATAGGGCATCATATACTGATCAAAGCGCCCCAAAGTATTATGATAATCCCCCTCGCACCACAGGGCGTAATGCACGATGCGCAGGGACTGCAGGGCCTCCCGATAGGTGCGCGCCCCATAGGCGGGCACGCGGGACAGCGTTTGGGCAAGCGCCGTATCGCCCTTTTCCTGGGCAAGGGCCTGATACCTGGCGGTCAGGGCCAGCACGGCATCAATGGAAAGCCGCATGGCCTTATGATAATCGCTGTCCGTCAGCTTATCCCGGAAGAAAAGCAGCCCGTGCCGGAGGATTTTCTCATAATCGGGGGAAAGATTGCTGATATTGCCCATTTCGTGGATGAAATGGGTTTTCTTGATGTCCGCCCATTCCGCATCGTCAAAAATCATGGGCAGATTGGGCAGCGTGCGGGTAAAGGCGATGATTTCCCCGGGGAAAAGGAAGGGCGTTTCGTTCTCCAGGGCGGTTTTCAGGCGCAGGGCGGTGCGCATGGGATGAGAGAGGGCGGCATTCCGGTAGGGGGCGGGCAGCGCGGCAGGCAGGGCGTGCCGGGCGGCATGATGCTTTTTCTCCCACTGATAATCCTTTAAAGCGGCAATGCGATCAGTCATGGCTGAATCTCCTTTCGGAAGTGATAATCATTCTATTGGATGATACCCTGTTTTTGCGCGAATGGAAAGAAAAAATTCGGATGCGGGTGGCCAAAATTCGACCTTGGGCAGAAATATTTTCTGTCCGGCGTGAAAAAATGCCGCCGGGCCGAAAAAGGACGGCTGCGGCGGCGAAAAGAGGCGTCAGGCGTTTTCGGCGCTGATGGCTTCCAGATGCTTTTTGCCAAAGACCATGATCATCAGGCCGATAAGGAAAAGCACGATCAGGCATAAGACGCCATAGCTGGAGCGGCCCGTCCAGGCGCTGATGGCGGAATAGAGGAAGGGCCCCAGCACAGAAGCGAATTTCCCGAAGATATCAAAGAAGCCGAAATATTCGTTGGAGCGTTCCTTGGGGATCAGCTTGCCGAAATAGGAGCGGGATACGGCCTGCACGCCGCCCTGCACCGTGCCTACCAGGAAGGCCATGCACCAGAAGAGAACAGAGGAGAAGGAAATGGCCTGATTGAGCGCCGCGGCCAACTCTCCGTTTTTCGCCAGGAAGGCATCCGCCGTATCAAGCAGGGCGGTATAGGCGGCGCTTTCGGGCTTTTCCCGCAGCGCCTGCAGCGCTTTTTCCGGTTCCTCCGCCCGGAAGGCAGCCAGGCAATCCTCTTTAAGACCGGCAAAGACGGCGTCCTCCTGGGGGGCCATTTCGGCGGTCACTGCGGTGAAATCGGCCTGAAGCGCGGCCTCATAGGCCTCCTGATGGGGCTCCAGCGAAGCGCCCATATAGAAGCCCACAATGCATACCAGAATATAAATGGCAATGCCGCCGATCAGGGCCTTGCGGGCGGTCACCCTGGCCGCGATGCGGGAAAAGAGGATAGAGCAGGGAACGGCCACGATCTGGGTGACCAGCAGGGCCAGAATCATGCCTACCGAGCCCAGGCCCAGCACCGAGCCATAGGCTGTGGAAACGCTGATGATGGTGCCCACGCCATCGATATAGAAGAAATACGCCACGGTGAAGAGGAAGAGCCCCTTCTGCCGGAAAAGATCCACGGCTGTACGGCCGATATTGCGGAAGGTTTCGCCGATGGAAAGGGCACCGCTGCGCTCGATATAATGCTCCTGGCGGACATTTTTCAGGAACGGAATGGAGAAAAGCAGCCACCAGATGCTGGTAATGAAAATGGAAAATTTCTGGGCCACGGGGCTGCCATAGCCAAGCAGCAGCAGCATCACGATGGAAATGACGAAGGGAATGGTGCTGCCCCCCAGATAGCCCATGGCATAGCCCCAGGAGGAAACCTGATCCATCCGGTCGTTATCGGTTACATCGGTCAGGAAGGAATCGTAGAAAAGATTGGAGCCGGAAAAGCCGATGCGGCTGATGATATAGCCAATGAGCATGACCCGCCAGTCATTGGTAAGGCCGATAACGGCGGTAAAGGCGACGCCAAAGAGCATAAAGCCGGTAAAGAGCTTTTTTTTCATTCCCTTATAATCGGCAATCGCCCCCAGCACCGGGGCCATCAGCGCGATAAGGAAGGTGGCGATGGAGGTGGCATAGCCCCACCAGATATCCCCGGCATCGCCGGCCATGGCGACAAAGATGGTGGGGAAAATGGCGGCCATGATATTGGTGGCATAGACCGAATTGGCCCAGTCATACATGATCCAGCTCCATTCCTTTCGGGTAAAGCACGGCGATTTTTTCTGTGTGGCTTCTGACATAGAGCGATCCTCCCTTAAACGAATGATTCCATATGATTTCATTATACTTTTTTTTCCGTATTTTGCAAGGCTGCTTTCGTCTTTATTTTAAATTTCCTGCATAAATTGCAGGGGAGGTGGCCTATGGGCGATTTTTTCCGGCAGACATGGGATATTTTTCTGCGCTTTGCCGGGGCGGCAGGGGCGCTGCTCGGGGGCGGCAGCCTGCGGGTTTTCTGCGTGCTGACGGGGGCAGATTATCTTTCTGGCCTGCTGCTTGCCCTGCTTGGGAAAAGCAAAAAGACGGCGGACGGGCGTTTATCTGCCCATGCCTGCTTTCTGGGGCTGATGCGCAAGGGCATGATGTTGTTGGTAATTCTCCTTGCCGCGATGCTGGATTCCATCACCGGGCAGGAGGATATGCTCCGCCGGGCGGCGACGGGCTTTTATATCTGCAATGAATGCATAAGCCTGATGGAAAATGCGGCGCTGCTGGGCGTGCCCATCCCAGGAAGCCTGCGACGGGCCCTGGGGGCCATCGCCGAAAAGGAGCGCGCCGAAAATGGAAATGTATGGCAGGACAGCCCCCTCTGCCAGGGCGAAAAGGCAGGAAATGTCCCGGCGGAGCGCATGAATGGGAAAAAACGGACTGGATAAATCAGGAAAACAGAGAATTATCTGCCAGATATTGGCAGGGATACGGTGCCTTTTTCAGGATGAAGCAGGGGAAGGGGCTCGTTTTTCATGTGTACGGCATCCGCCGGAACACACTTATCACCAAAGGAGGAATTCCCCATGAAATTCTCGACGAACAAACGGATTCTCAGCGCCGTGCTGGGCCTCTCCCTGAGCGTGGCGCCCCTGATGGCCCGGGCGGGCGAATACGCCACGGTCAAGGGCGGCGGCCTGAACCTGCGGGAGACGGCATCCCTGGAGGCGCGGGTGCTGGGCCAGTACTGGACGGGCACCTGGGTGGAAATTCTGGAGGAGGAAAGCGAATGGTGCAAGGTCAGCGTGGCGGGCAAAACCGGCTACATGATGAAGAAATATTTAAGCACCGGGAATACCCAGAATACCCTCTATGTGCGCACCAATACGGGCATCGGCCTGAATCTGCGCAAGGGTCCGGGCATGGATCAGCCCATTATCACCTCCTATCCCATCGGCACCGCCGTGACCGTGCTGAAAAAGGGCGCGAACTGGCATAAGGTGCAGGTGGGCGATCAGGTGGGGTATATGTCCAGCCGCTATCTGGCCGCCAGCAAGGCTCCCAGCTATACCAAGCCGGTGGATAAGCCCTTTGCCGCGACCCTGAAAAATATCAATGGCGGCAGCGTGGTCAATTTCCGCCTCTATCCCGGCATGAAAACCAAGATTCTCAGAACCGTGCCCGTGGGCACCAAAGTGACCGTTCTGGAAATGGGCGAAAACTGGTCGCTGGTGGAGCTGGACGGCGCCAGGGGCTATGTCAGCACCTATTTCCTCAAGTATTGATTGGATATCTGGATCATTCACTGCGGGAGGGAGGATGAAGGAAATAATTGCGGGAGGAGACTTTTGAGCAAAAAATCTCCTCCCGCTCCCCCTCCGTAAACCGGCTCTGGATGGAGCATGGATTACTTACACATCGTTGAATGCCGGTGAAGCAAAGGAAACAAGATGTAAAGAATAAAGCAGCAATGCCCTCATCAAACGTGAAGACATTGCTGCTGTTTTTCTAATCGTTATTCTTTTTGCTGATCTGGCATTCAATTTGGCAGAATCCACTCATGAATCATCCAGAACCGGTTTTCCGAAGGGGAGCGGGGGAACCGCTTTTGACTCAAAAGTGGTTCCCCCGCAAAATATTTCCGATCGTTCTCCGTAACCCCCGGTCGTGCGGGGTGGTTATTTCACTGCATCGGAATGGCCGATGCCCAGCAATTCGTTCTGCTTGCGGTTGGTAATATCGCCATAGTTACCGCTCTTATTAATCTGCTCGCCCATGAAAATCATGGTAGAGGTAGCGCCGCCATCCAGGTTAATTGCCACGGAGCAGCCAAGCTCAGCCATTTTTTCGCCCATCCACACGCAGGATTCGCCCTTGCTTTCGCTGATGCGGGATTCCACCATCAGGCAGACATAATGCCCGGGCTCCACCATGCCAAAGCCGGTGCGGGGATTGGGGGTATTGCCGAATTCCTTGGAGCGGGGAGAAACCTGGCCGTTTTCCACCAGAATGGGGCCAAAGGCCAGGGTATCGGTGGCCCCGGAGGCCAGGATTTCCTCGGCGGTCTTTTCGGCATTGAGGAATACCTGCACGCTGCCATCAGGATAGAGCGCCATGACATCCAGGGGCGGATAGACGGTGGAACCGGCTTTCTTGGGCACATCATAGAAAATTTCACCGTTGCGGATGATGGGGCCGATGGGATAGGTATAATTGACCTCTGCCTGGCGGCCTACGCGATAGATGAAATAATCCGAATTGATGGCGAAGACCAGCTGATGCTTCAGGGCAATCTTATCGGCCAATTCCAAGGCGAAGCGATTCTTGTATTTCGTCTCGTCATAGGGGAAGAGATGGAAAAGCTCGCTGGCATCCCGGGTGAATACATCGGCCTCATACCAGCGCAGGGGCTCCTTTTTGCTGTTGGTGCCGGTGCGGCGGTTGATTTCGATGCGCAGGGTCTGGGAGGCGTAGAGCCAGAGGCCGTTCGCCTCATCCTTGTAAACGAATTCGCTTTCGCCCTCGGGCAGGAAGCCCTCCTGCGTAAGCTCGGGGAAAAGCGCATGAATGGTATCGGGGTTGGCGGCGGCGGTAAAGACGCCGTCAGCAGAAACGGGGGCATCCGCCTCCTGAACGGGCTGCACTTCAGGCGCTTCGGTGGGGTCGGGAACGGGCGCGGGCGTTTCGGCAGGCGCTTCCGCAGGCACCTGGACGGCCGGGGCCTGGGTGGGCTGCTGCACGGCGGGCGTCTGGACGGGCTGCTGCACGGCAGAAGTGGCCTGGCTGGTTACGATAATGGGAATGGTGATGGCACCCGTGCCCGCCTGCTGGGGAGCGACCGGTGCCTGAGTGGCGGGAGCCGCCGTGACCGGGGCCTGGGTTTCCGCGGCGGGAATCTCGGTGGGAACCGGCGCGGGCGTTTCAGCGGCGGGAATTTCGGTGGGAGCCGCGGTGGGGGCTTCTGTGGGGACTTCGGTAGGGGCTTCGGTGGGAGCCGCCGTGGGGGCGGGGCCCGCCTGCAGCACATAGGGAGAATCCTTGGTGCCATCGCCGGAAATAATGGCGACCTTGCTCAGATCCACATACACGCAGGGGCGGATGCCCAGATCCACATTGCCGCAGGGAACGCGGCCCAGCTTGCCCTCGCTCATGACCCGGCGCTGCTGCATGGGATAATCCTGGGATTTCTCCCGGGAGAGCCAGGGGCTATGCTTGCTGGTATACTTGTAAAGGCCGATGGCCTGGGCATATTCGGTGCCCTTGCAGAGGCGGGAATTATTATCCGCAAAGCCGTAATTGGCATTGCGCATATCGTTAATCAGCGGCAGGGTAACAAGCCCGCCGTCCTCCGTGCGCTGCAGAAGCGCTGCCTGCTCGGCCCCGGTAAAGGCGCGGGGCATGAAATCATTCTGGAGGTAGGAGAAAAGATCGCTGTCTTCCCAGTCCAGATGATAATATTCCTCGGTATCCAGATGCACATAATGCACATCCACGATGTATTCGGTCAGCAGGAAGGCCTCCCCATCCTCTGCCGCCAGCACGCGCCAGAGCAGGGGCTGCACCGTGCCATCGGCATCGGTGGGATAGGAGCCGAAGGCCACATACTGATACTTGCTTTTTTTGCTGTAGCCCCTGATATCCGCGCTTTCGGCGGCAAAGCCGGGCAACACCGCCGTAAGGCAGAGAACAATGGCAATCAGAAGCAGGATTGGCGAATTTCTGCGCATAAGCATACCTCACACCCATATAATTTCAGCTTAGTATACCATATTCTGGCCCATCCGACAAGAGCGGGAATGGGATTTTACACGAACGCGGAAAAAAGCCGGGAAGAGAGGCTGTTTGCAGGCGGGGAAAAATATGCTATAATCATGCGGAAAGGAAAGACAAGGAAACGGAGGAAGAAAAAATGCGCAGAACGCCGCTTCCCATCGATTATTATGAGCATCGGCGGGATGATATGCAATCCGCCCAATGCTGGCGCGCATGGAACAATCAATACATGGCGCATTTTCATTCCAGCATTGAGCTGATGTATGTGGAGGAGGGGGAAATCAGCGTCAATCTGGATGGGCAGAGCTATCAGGTCAGGGCGGGACAGATGCTGATGGTTTCCAGCTATTCCGTGCATGCCTATCGCACGGAGGAGGGCAGGGAAAATCAGGTGGTGATTATGATCATTCCGCTCTCCAGCGTGCCCTCCCTCCAGAAGCGGCTGAATAAACGCGCCTTTTCCCAGGTGATATACGATGCCCGGGAGGATCGGGAATTGAAAACGCTGCTTGGCATGCTGCCCGAAAAATGGGAGGAATACGAAAATGAAACCCGAAAGGGCTTTTCCTATGCGGTGCTGGGGCTGCTCATTTCCCGGGTGGGGCTTCGGGAGCAGCCCAGCAAGCAGCAATGCGGGCTGATGCGGGAGGTGCTGATCTATCTGCAGGAGAATTATCAGCAGCCTTTGCATATGGAGAGCCTGGCCCGGCATTTCGGCTACAGCAAAAGCCGCTTTTCCCGGCTGTTTCATGATCATCTGGGCTGCTCCATGATCGATTATCTGGCGGTGCTGCGCTGCCGCCAGGCGGCACAACTGCTGCTGGAAAGCGATATGACCATGCTGGATATTGCCATGAACGTGGGCTTTGAATGCCTGCGCACCTTTTATCGGGCCTTCCGCAGCTGCTATGGCATGACGCCCACCCAGTATATCCGGGCCAACACAGGCAGCGGCTGACGGGGGGAACGGAAAAAGTATTGCGGGAGGAGGCTTTTGCGTCAAAAGTCCCCTCCTGCCCTCTCGCGAAAACCAGCTCTGGATGATGCAAAAAGAAAAAAACAAGTTGAATGCCAGTGAAGCAAAATAAAACAAGTAGTAAGGAATACAACAGCAATGCACCACCAAACGCGGAAGCATTGCTGTTTCTTTTACTAATCGTTATTGGTTTTTGCCGATCTGGCATTCAATTTGGCAGGAGTCACCCATGCATCATCCAGAGCCGGTTTTCGGAGGGGGTGCGGGAGGATGCTTTTGACTCAAAAGCATCCTCCTGAAAAAATCTCGTTCTTTCCCTCGTTCTTACTGCGAAAGGGAGGAGGGGCGTTTTTTTCCGGGCAGGGGGATTACCTGATTTACGAAGAGGATAGCGGCGCAGAGCAGCAGGAAGGAGCAGAGGTAGGGGAAGCTGAAAATATCTTCGCCCAGCAGAATCCAGGCACAGACATAGCCAAAGAGCGCCTCGGCAAAGCGGATGGTATTGAGCCGGGAAAGATCATGATATTTAAGCAGCCCGTTCCACAGGGCATAGGCGATGGTGGAGGCGGCGCAGATATAGAACAGCAAAAGATAGGAGGAAGGCCCGCTGGGGACAACCCGTCCGCCCATGGCAAGCCCGGCCAGCAGCAGCGCAATGCCGCCCAGCAGATGCGACCAGCCGGTAACGAACAGGGGCGGATAATGATCGTATGCGTTTTTGGAGCAGACGATGCCCGCCGAGGTGCTGAAGGAGGAAAGAATCACCAGCAGCTCATAAATCCCCATGGAAAACTGCATGCCGCTCAGGTTAACGACCACAATACTGGAAAAGCCCAGCAGGCCGCCCAGCAGCTTATGGAGGGTAAAGCGATCCTCCCGGCGGAAAAGAAAGGCAAAGCAGATCACGAAAAGCGAGCCGGTCTGCTTGAGAATGGCGGTCTTGGAACTGTCAATCTGCGACATGGAGGTATAGAGCAGCGCAAAATGCAGCACATAGGAAAACAGTGCCACCAGCAGGATGGACCGGAGGGCCTTGCCCCGGGGAATGGCCATACGCTTTTCCTTGACGGCATCCATGGCAATCAGCGCTACGCCGCAGAGAATCAGCCGCAGACTGGCAAAAATGAAAATGCCGGGCACATCATCCGCCGGAACCCCGAAGGAATCATAGCCCATCTTGATCACCGGAAACAAGGAGCCCCAGAGAAACATGGCAAGAAGGGCCAATAGCGTGCAGCCCAGCCTGCTTTTTATGATCGATTGAAACCGTCCCTTAAGCACAAACGCCGCCTCTTTTCTGCGGGCCATCCGCCCAGCTTATTGCTGCCTCTATTATAAACGAAGAAGCAGGGAATGACAATGGGAAAAAGCAAAACTGCAGGGCGGGGTGATATAAAGCCTGCCGGAATTCGGCGGCATAGCCTGCGCCGGTCAAAAGTCTTCTCCCGCAGCATATTCCCGCTCTTTTTCCGTTCCAATGCTTGCGCGGATGCCGCCGTTTCTGTATTCCGAGGGGGACATGCCCATATATTCCCGGAAAATCCGGTTAAAGGAGCGGATGCTCTGAAAGCCGCTGGCCATGGAAATATCGGTCAGGCTCTGCCGGGTGGTGTGGAGCAGATGCAGGGCCTTTTCGCAGCGGTACTGATTGACGGCGGTGCGGAAATTCATGTGATAGGTCTGGTTAAACACCCGGGAAAGATAATCATAATTGCAGCCCAGCTCCCGGGCGGCCTGGGCCAGGGTGATATTTTCAGTATAATGCTGCTCAATCAGGCTGAGCAGCCGATCCATCCGATCATCGCTGAAATCCTTTTTTTCCATGGGATTCTGGGCCAGAAACGCAGAAAAAATGATGTAGAGGCAGGCCTTGAGGGTAAATACATCGGGCGGGGGAACGGGCTGCATGGCCGCGCCCTGGGGCTGCGGCGCCATCAGATGGGCTTTCAGATAGGCTTCTCCGGAAGGGGAGAGGCGCATCCTCAAATCCGCCGGTTCATTTTCGGAAAAGAGCCGGGCGGCGCTTTCGGCATACTGGGCGGAAAAAACCATGATGAAGCAATCGTTTTCCTGCTCGGAACGAATTTCGTGCAGGGCATAGAGCGGAAGCAGCAGACAATCCCCCGCTTTGAGGCAGTATGTCTGCTGGCCGACGGAAACGGTATTCTGCCCCTTTATCAGGTAAATCCATTCAAAGGCCTTGTGAAAATGCGGCTTCCACCGGGCGTTATGATAGATGTAGGCGTTAAAGACATTTCCCCTGGTATTGGATACCTGATGAAAAAACATGGCGCGCACCCCCGGGATATTTCATTCAGAAGCGGATTACAGCTGCCTTTCCTTCCGGATCTGGCGGGGCGTTTTTCCCGTTTGCTCGGCAAAGATTTTGCGGAAGTAGATGGAGGAGCTGAACCCCAATTGGCCGCTGATGGCCTCAATGGGAAGATCGGTGGTGGTAAGCAGACGAACGGCCTTTTCGATCTGCAGCCGATGCTTGGCCTGAGAGGGGGGATAGCCCCGCACCTCCCGGAAGGCGGCATACAGCCCCGATTCGCTGACGCCGCAATGCCGGGCCACATCCGCCGTAAGGAAGGCGGTATGCTGATACATATAGTTTTCAGCGGCGGATACAATGGCGTGCTGTCTGCTTTCCGGGGCGATCATCATGCTTTTTTCCAGGCAGCCCAGCAGCTGATAGAAAAGCCCGATGGAATAGCAGCTGACCTGCATCTGGGCGGACAGGCGGCTGAGAATTTCCAGTGCCTCCGGGGAGGAGGGAATGATCTGCATAGGATAGTAAATTTCGCCGTCAGGCCGGGGAAAATACTGAAAGGCGTAGGAATCCCAGGTGACAAGACCCTCGCCGCGCCACCAGGATTGATAGGGATAGGCATCGGGAATGTAGAAAAAATCCCTAGGGGAAACATCGATTGCGCGATCCTCTCCCGCCAGATGACCATAGCCCTCCCGCATGTAGGCCAGGTAATGGCTATGCTTTCCCTGGCGGTTATCGGTATGACCGGAGCGATTGATGCGGCATTGGACAAAGGAAAAGCTCTGAGCGAATATTATCTCATTCATTGGTGTTCTCCTTAAAACAATTGGAGAATAATATATGGTTTTGTGCATGATAGCATATTGCCCGCTTTTTGTCAAGCGCCTATAATGAAGGCATCCTAATTGAAATGAGGGAGGAACAAAAATGCAGAATAAGCAAATAATTTTTACCGCGCCCTGCACGGCGGAATTGCTGGAACAGCCCCTGCCCTCTCCCGGCCCGGGAGAGGTGCTGGTGAAGGTAATGGTATCCACCATTTCCAGCGGCACCGAGCGGGCCAACATCACGGGCGATCCCAATACCAATTATCGGGCCGAGGGCAAGGTGCTTTTCCCCAGAACGGCGGGCTACAGCACATCCGGTATCGTTATCGAAACGGGCGAAAACGTGGAGAGCCTGAAGAAAGGTGATCGGGTGGCCATGTACTGGAGCGTGCATGCCACCTATAACTGCCTGCCGGAAAAGCAGGTGGTAAAGATTCCCGATCCCATTTCCTTTTCCGAGGCGGCGCTGGTGCATATCGGCTGCTTCCCGCTGGCGGCCATCCGCAAATGCCGGCTGGAAATCGGCGAGGCGGCGCTGGTGATGGGCCAGGGCATTCTGGGCCAGATGGCGGTGATGCAGCTGCGTGCCGCCGGGGCTGCCCCGGTGATTGCCGCCGATCCCAAGCCGGAAAAGCGTGCCCGCGCCCTGGAGCTTGGGGCGGATTACGCCTTTGATCCCTCCGAGCCGGGCTTTGCCGAAAAGGTAAAGGAGGTAACCGGCGGGGGCGCGGCGGTCTGCATTGAGGTAACGGGCTTTGGCACGGGCCTTAACGGGGCGCTGGACTGCATGAAGCGCTTTGGCCGGGTGGCGCTGCTGGGCTGCACCAGAAATTCCGATTTCACCATCGATTATTACCGCAAGGTGCATGGCCCGGGCATCGTGCTGTACGGCGCGCATACGGCGGCGCGGCCTGACAATGAATCCTCTCCCGGCATGTGGACCACCCGGGATGATATGCAGGCCCAAATGAAGCTGATTTCTCTTGGGCGGCTGCAGCTTGCGAAATTGGTAGAGGAAACCCATACCCCGGAGGAGGCCCCAGAAGTCTATACCCGGCTCTGCAATGAAAAATCCTTCCCGGTAGTACAGTTTGATTGGAGTGATATGGAATGAAGCCTGTGAAAATCGCCCAGATCGGCGCGGGGCATGACCATGCGCTGGTGACCCTCCGTTCCCTGCTGAAGCAGAAGGATGTATTTGAGGTGGTTGGCTTTGCCGAGCCTACGCCCAACGCCCGGGAGGGCAATCCCGTGCTGTTTGCCACGGATGAATACGATCAGGTGCCCCATTACACGGTGGACGAACTGCTGGAGCTGCCCGGCCTTGAGGCGGTGGCCATTGAATGCGAGGAGGAAAACGCCACGGCGATTGCCCAGCGCTTTGCCGAAAAGGGCATTGCCATCCATCTGGATAAGCCCGGCAGCCAGGATATTGCGGGCTTTGAAAAGCTGATTGCCACCTGCAAGGAAAAGAAAACGCCCCTGCAGCAGGGCTACATGTATCGCTATAACCCCGCCGTCATGCATCTGATGAAGATGGTGAAAAACGGCGAGCTGGGCGAAATCTATTCCGTGGAAGCGCACATGGATTGCTGGCATAAGAAGGAAAAGCGCCAGTGGCTGAGCAAGCATCAGGGCGGCATGATGTATTTCCTGGGCTGCCATCTCATCGATATGATTCTGCAGATCCAGGGCGACCCGGAGGAGATTATCCCCATGAATATGTCCACCGGGCTGGATGGCGTGACGGGCGAGGATTACGGCTTTGCTGTGCTGAAATATAAAAACGGCCTCTCCTTTGCCAAAACCTGCGCCGCCGAGGTCAATGGCTTCCTGCGCCGCCAGCTGGTGGTCTGCGGCAGCAAGGGCACCTATGAAATTCGGCCCTGGGAAAAGCCCTATGAGGATATTCAGTGCTCTCCCACCCGGGTGGCGCTGCTGAATGATCATGTGGGCGGCTGGGGCGAGGATCAGTCCGTTGCGCTGGATTTTGCGCCTGCCGATCGCTATGATGATATGCTCCGCAGCTTTGCCGAAATCACCCGCGGCGCGGAAAATCCCTATACCTATGATTACGAGCTGAAGCTGTTCCATGCGGTCATGAAGGCCAGCGGCTATACGGGGAAATAAGCGGCAGCGCACCCCGGCAAACCGGAAAAAATGCATCCTTCAGGCGGGCCCTTGCCGGCAATCAAGGCAGCGGGGCCCGCTTTTTGTCTGGCGCAGGAAAATGCGACGGGGAATTGACAGGGAAGGGGCGGGCTGGTATAATACAATTAACATTTTTGTTAAATGTGAACCGGCGGGCGTTCTGCCGGGAGGGGAGGGGGAGCGTTGCCGCTGCAAAACACCCTGCGGGCTATGGCAGACCCGGTGCGGAGGGAGATATTGGGTCTGCTGAAAAGCGGGAAAATGTCTGCAGGGGAGATCGCCGCGCATTTTCCCATTACTGCCGCCGCTGTTTCCAGGCATCTTTCCATCCTCAGGGAGGCCGGGCTGATCCGGGATCAGCGGGACGGGAAATATATGCTGTATGAGCTGAATACCTCTGTGCTGGAGGATATCATCAAGTGGCTTCATGATCTGAAGGGGGAAACGAAATGACGAAGAAAAGAATAGGAAAGCTGCTGCTGACCTCGCTGGTGATTCTTCTGCCCATGTTCATCGGGATGATTTTCTGGGAGCAATTGCCTGAGCAGATGATCAGCCATTGGAATGCAAGCGGCGAAGCGGATGGACAGACGGCCAAGGAACTGGTGGTATATGGCCTACCGCTGCTGCTGCTGGCCGCCCATTGGGTGTGCATTTTTGCTACGCTCAGGGATCCGGCAAACAGGGAACAGAACAGCAGGGCCTTTTCCATGGTGCTTTGGCTGATCCCCATCGTTTCGCTTTTCGCCAATGGCCTGATGTATTATACCGCCCTGGGCCGGGAAATCAACGCCGCTTTTCTGGGCCTTTTGCTCATGGGGCTGCTCTTTGTGATCCTGGGCAATTATCTGCCCAAGTTCAGGCAGAATGCCGCCATCGGCATCCGAATCAAATGGACGCTGGAAAGCGCGGAAAACTGGTATGCCACCCACCGCGCGGCGGGCAGGATCTATATGGCGGGCGGAATCCTGCTGATTCTGTGCGCGTTTCTGCCCGCTTCCCTAAGGGCCTGGGTAGCCCTGCTGATCCTGCTACTGATCATCCTCCTTCCCATTCTCTATTCCCGCCAGTATGCCCAAAGGCAGCAGGGCGGGGCGTGAAATGGGGGAGGATTATTGCGGGAGGATGCTTTTGTGTCAAAAGCACCCTCCCGCACCCTCCCGAAAACCGGCTCTGGATGGTTCATGAAGGGGTTCTGCCAGAGTGAATGCCAGAGCAGCAAAAAAGAATGACAATATGGAGAACAACAGCAATGCTTCCGCGTTTGGTGAAAGCATGGCTGTTTTTGCTTGCTATTATCTTTCTTTTGCTTCACTGGCATTCAAACTGGAAGATCTCTTTTTGTTTCATCCAGAGGCGGTTTTCGGGAGGGCGTTGGAGGGGGGCTTTTGACGCAAAAGCCTCCTCCCGCAAATATCCCCGTTTCTCCCCGTTCCTCGCAGGAATTAACAATTCTCAAACATTTCGGAGACAAAATGCAAATCCTCCTAAGGTAAGCTATGGATCGTTGGCCGGACAGGGTCAAGAAAAGCAAGGAGGAAAAGGAAATGACGAAAAAAGGATTTTTGCATCTGGTGCTGGCGGTGCTTGGCGGGCTATTATTTTCGCTGGGGATGTGCATGTGTCTATTGCCTGAATGGCATGCATTTGGCGCGGGCGTAATATTTTCTGTTATCGGGGCGGCGCTGCTGCTATTGCTGGGTGTGATCCGCTGGCTGGCGGCGGGGCGGCCGGGCCTGCGCATCAATTGGCATTTTGCAGGGCGGATTGCCTATTGCGTGGCGGCACTGCTGGTGCTGGGCGCGGGCATGGCCATGATCATGGCGTTTGAGGGGCTGCTTCTTCCGGGGCTGATCACGGGCATTGCGGGCATTCTCATGTGCCTGGGCATAATCCCGGTATGCCGGGGGCTGAAATAAGGAAAGCGGCAGAAATATTCTGCAAACGCAAACAGAATTTTAACAAATCCATGCTATGATAGAGAGGCATTCGGGAGAAAGGGAGGGCATGGGCATGTTCAGAATTCTGGTTGTGGAGGATGATAAAAGCCTCTGCCGCACGGTATGCGCCTTTCTTGGTCAGGCCGGGTATGAAGCCACGGGCTGCCTGAGCGCCCGGGAGGCCTATGATGCCATGTATGAAAACGGGTTTGATCTGATCATTTCGGATATCATGATGCCCGGAGAGGACGGCTTTGCCTTGGCGGAAAACGTGCGGGCGCTGGATGAAAACATCCCCATTCTGTTTATGACGGCCAGGGATGATATGGCCTCCAAGCAGCGGGGCTTCCGCATCGGCGCGGATGATTATATGGTAAAGCCCATTGATCTGGATGAAATGCTGCTGCGCATCGGCGCGCTTTTGCGCAGGGCCAGAATTTCCGCCAGCCGGAAGCTGGAAATCGGCGGCTTCAGCATGGATCAGGATGAGCATACCGCCATGCTGAACGGGGAGGAAATCCCCATGACGGTGCGGGAATTCAATCTGCTTTTCAAGCTGCTCTCCTATCCCAGGAAGACCTTTACCCGGCAGCAGCTGATGGATGAATTCTGGGATGCGGCATCGGATACCGCGCCCCGGGCGGTGGATGTATACATGACCAAGCTGCGCAGCAAGCTATCCGCCTGCGAGGAATTTGAAATCAGGACGGTACACGGCCTGGGCTACAAGGCGGTGCTGAAATGAAGCGGTTTTTGGAAAGCCTCTGGCATTATCTGGTGTTTTTTCTCATGGCAGCCTTTCTGGTGACCTGCTGCATTCTGCTTTTTACCCAGACGCTGATCCGCTCCCTGGGCGTGGCGCTGACGGAGGAAAACCTGGAAATGGCAGCAAAAATGACCTTTGCCAATGTGATGCTGCTGAGCCTCATATTTACGGTATTTGACGGCGTGCGGCGCAGGCTGACGGTGGAAAGCACCGCCCGGCGCATTGCCGAGGCGGCCCGGCGCATCGTGGCCGGGGATTTTTCCGCCCGGGTGCCCCTGCCCAGCCGCTGGAGCGGCGGCGAAAGCTTCCGGGAGATTGTGGATTGCTTTAATCAGATGGCCGGGGAATTATCCGGCGTGGAAACGCTGCGTACCGATTTTATCTCCAATGTATCCCATGAAATGAAGACGCCCCTTTCCGCCATCCAGAATTATGCCGCGCTGCTGGCCGCCCCGGGCCTGAGCGATGAAAGGCGGATGGAATACGCCCGGGGGGTTAAGGAAAGCGCCCGTCGGCTTTCGGATATGATCACCAACATTCTGAAGCTGAATAAGCTGGAAAATCAGCAGATTTTCCCCCGGACGGAGGATTATAATCTGGGCGAGCAGCTCTGCGAATGCCTGCTGCAATACGAAAGCGTATGGGAGCAGGAGCAAATAGAGATTGAAACGGATATTGCGGAGGATGTGATCATCCATGCCGATCGGGAGCTGATTTCTCTGGTCTGGAATAATCTTTTATCCAATGCCTTTAAGTTTACCCCCAGCGGCGGCTGCGTCAGCCTGTCCCTTGCCCAGGATGCGGAAAATGCCGTGGTCAGGCTCCGGGATACCGGCTGCGGCATGTCGGCGGAAACGGGCGCGCATATCTTTGAAAAATTTTATCAGGGCGATTCCTCCCATGCCACCCGGGGAAACGGCCTGGGGCTGGCGCTGGTAAAACGGGTGGTGGATATCATCCACGGCGAAATCAGCGTGGAAAGCGAACTGGGAAAGGGCACGGTCTTTACGGTGACGATGAGGAAAAAAACATGAATATCAAGCGGCTGGGAAAAATTCTCTTATTCCCTCATCCCATCATCGCCGGGGGGCTTTTTCCGCTGGCGCTGGGGATGATGCTCTGCTGCGTGCTGATGCTGCCTGAAAATCATCCTCTGACCATTTTTTCCTACGCCCTTTCCTTTTACGGGCTGATGATTTTCTGCCTCAGGATTCCCGCAATGCTGCGCGCTGCCCGGAGAATCCGGCAGGAGAACAGATATTATCTGCGGTATCAAAGCGATGTGCAGCTGCGAATGAATATTTCTCTCTACGGGGCCTTTTCCATGAATGCCGCCTATGCCCTGCTTCAATTGGGGCTGGGCATCCGCCATCATTCGGCCTGGTTCTATGCCATGGCGGGGTATTATCTGATGCTGGCTCTGATGCGGCTTTCGCTTTCCCGGTATACCCATCGCTTTGCCCCGGGGGAAAGGAAGCGCCTGGAATGGCAGCGATACCGCCTGTGCAGCGTATGCCTGATGGCAATCAGCCTGGCGCTGACCTTTTTTACGGCGCAGTTTATCCTGCGCATCCGGGATTTCAGGCATCATGAAATTACCGCCATCGCCATGGCGGCGTATACCTTTTGCTCGCTGACGCTGGCGATTGTCAATCTCATTCGCTACAGAAAATACGGCAGCCCCGTCTATTCCGCCGCCAAGGCGATATCGCTGGTTTCCGCGCTGGTATCCCTGCTGACGCTGGAAAACGCACTGCTTTCCACCTTCGGAAAGGAGGAGGGCGAAGCCTTCCGCCAGATCATATTGGCATGCAGCGGCGCGGCGGTGATTGGCATCATCCTGGCGATTGCGCTGCGGATGCTGCTGCATGGCAGCCGGGAAATCAGAAAAATGGCAGAAACGGAATGACCGGAGAAAAATAACAAAGCAAGGAAGGCAGAAGCAATGAATAACAAGCAGAATCAATCCTTTCAGTATACCTATTCCGCCGTGGAGCAGGAAAAAATCAAGGAAATCCGCAGCAAATACGCCCCCCGGCAGGAGAGCAAGCTGGAGAAGCTGGAGCGGCTGGATGCGGCGGTTACCCAAAAAGCCACCCTGTATTCGCTGATTCTGGGGATTGCAGGCACGCTGATTCTGGGCCTGGGCATGAGCCTTTGCATGGTCTGGGGCGGCGTATGGTTTATAGTCGGCATTGTGACGGGGCTGGCGGGCATCGGGCTGCTGAGCCTGGCCTATCCGCTCTACAGCAGGATCCTCAAAAAGGAGCGGGCGCGCATCGCCCCGGAAATTCTGCGGCTGACGGACGAGCTGATGAAATAAAAAAGAAACCCGGAGCGGAGGATGAAACATCCGCCCGGCAGCCTGAAAGACGGGCAGGGGACAGCGGCGGCTGTCCTTTTTTTGTCACTTTTTTGCGCCTTTATGCCTGGATTTCTATTGTATTCTATCGGCGTTGGGAAATGAATGCACCAAACAGGAGGGGGATTAACAAGAATGAATGAAGTAAAAAAGCCCAAAAAGCCGCTGATGTTTTATTATATCATCGTGATGGCTGTGATCATGCTGATCAATACGATCATCGTGCCCTGGATCGCCAAGCAGCAGATCATCGAGGTGGATTACGGCACCTTTATGACCATGACCGAAAACAAGGAAATCGGCGCGGTTCAGATGCAGAATAATCAGATTATCTTTACCGATAAGGAAGAAAAGCAGATTTACAAAACGGGCCTGATGGAAGACCCGGAACTGGTTTACCGGCTGAAGGACGCAGGGGCGCAGTTCGGCAGCGAAATCATCGAGGAAACCTCGCCGCTGCTCAGCTTCCTTCTTTCCTGGATTCTGCCCATCGCCATTTTCTTTGCGGTCGGCCAGTTCCTTTCCAAGAAAATGATGGATAAGGCCGGCGGCGCCAATTCCATGATGTTCAACATGGGCAAAAGCAACGCCAAGGTCTAGGTGCAATCCACCCAGGGCCTCAAATTTGATGATATCGAGGGCGTGGATGAAGCGGAGGAGAGCCTGCAGGAGATTGTGGATTATCTGCACAATCCTGGAAAATACAAGGAAATCGGCGCTTCCATGCCCAAGGGCGTTTTGCTAGTGGGCCCTCCCGGTACGGGCAAAACCATGCTGGCAAAGGCCGTGGCAGGCGAGGCCAATGTGCCCTTCTTCTCCATGAGCGGCTCTGAATTCGTGGAAATGTTCGTGGGCATGGGCGCAAGCAAGGTGCGCGATCTGTTCAAGCAGG
>CAZJUJ010000043.1:0-24432 GCA_964549135.1 uncultured Oscillospiraceae bacterium
AGGAAGAGAATTCTGCTGTCGTTCTCTTTACACCCCAACATTTGACAAAGAACCTCAAATATTCAAGTCCGTTTCTTCTTCCGTGGGCCTCTTGGTTTGGAGTTTGGACGCTTGATGATACCGTTTTTTGAAGTGGGTTTCTGCAAATCTCTCGAAATAAACAAATAATCCGAACCCGTCTCCCACAGGGAAGATCTGGTTCGGATTATATTGCTTTGGTGCCGGTGGCCGGACTCGAACCGGCACGGTATCGCTACCGGTGGATTTTGAGTCCACTACGTCTGCCAATTCCATCACACCGGCAAAGGGCGGCTGCTTCAGCCGCAGGAATTATTATAGCGCGTTTGGCAGAGGCTGTCAAGACAAAACTGAAAATTGCCGCATCCGCGGCGGAAATTTTCCATAAATCGGGCTGAAATGCAGCGGCATGGCCGCCATCCAGGGCTTTGGCAGCGCATCCATGTCTGCCGGGGCGCGATTATTCCTCATCCCGAAGCATTTCGTAATACTGCTCCCGGGTGACCAGAGTTTTTCGGGGCTTGGAGCCCTCGGAATGGCTGATGATGCCCCGCTTTTCCATTTCGTCAATCAGGCGGCCCGCCCGGGCATAGCCCACACGCAGACGACGCTGGAGCATGCTGGTGGAGGATTGCCCGTCCTCTACCGCCATTTCGATGGCCTGCTGCAAATAGCTGTCAAAATCCCGCTCACCGCCCGCATCCTCGGCGGGCACATCCACTTCATCCGCCTCCTTTTCCTTGTTGGCGGCGTCCAGATGCTCGATGATGTTGGGATCATAATCGGTCTGGTAGCGGCTGCTGATGTATTCGGCAATGGCGTTGACCTCATCATCGGTAACCAGGCAGCCCTGCACGCGCAGGGGCGATGTACCGGCGGGCTTATAGAGCATATCGCCCTTGCCCATGAGCTTTTCCGCGCCGTTGATATCAATGATGGTGCGGCTGTCCGTGCCCGAGGAAACGGCAAAGGCAATGCGGCTGGGGATGTTATTTTTGATGACACCGGTAATAACATCCACCGAGGGACGCTGGGTTGCCAGCACCATATAGATCCCGGCGGCGCGGGCCAGGGCGGCCAGGCGGCGGATGGATTCCTCCACATCCTTGCGGCAGACCTCCATCAGATCGGCCATTTCATCGATGATGACCACAATATTGGGCAGCACCTGATCGGTTCCCTGATTGGCCTTATTATAGCCCGCCAGATTGCGCACGCCCTGGGCGCTGAATTTTCCGTACCTTTCCAGCATTTCCTGCACCACCCAGGCCAGCGCGCCGGAGGCCTTCCTGGGATCGCTGACCACGGGCACCAACAGATGGGGAATGCCATTGTAAACGCTGAGTTCCACCTGCTTGGGATCGATCATGATCAGGCGCACCTGATCGGGCGAGGTGCGATAAAGCAGCGAGCAGACGATGGAATTGATACAGACCGATTTACCGCTGCCGGTAGCGCCGGCAATGAGCAGATGGGGCATCTTGCTCAGATCGCAGAGGATGGGCGCGCCGGCAATATCCTTGCCCAGCGCCACCATCAGGGGCGAGGGATGATTCTTCATTTCGGGGCTGTCCAGCACCTCCCGAAGGGATACGGTGCTGACCAGGGTATTGGGCACCTCGATGCCGATATAGCTGGTGCCCTGAATGGGGGCCTCCACGCGGACATGCTTGGTTTTCAGCTCCAGCGCCAGATTATCCGCAATGCCCGTCACCCGGCTGACCTTCACCCCCGGGGCAATCTGGATGGCAAAGCGGGTAATGGAGGGGCCGTGCATGATCTGCTTCACCTCGGCCTCTACCCCAAAGCTGCGCAGGGTGCCTTCAATGATCTGGGCCCGGCGCTCATCCTCCTGAGCGGCGTCGGCCTGGGGAATATGGCGGGATTCATTGAGCAAGCGGATGGGCGGGGCCTGATAGGGCATGAACATGCCCATGGTGCTTTGCTGAACCGCCGGGGAGGCCGTGCCGTCCAGGCGGGTGTTCGCGCCCGTTTTTTCGTTATCCCGGCGGGGAGAAATGGCGATATGCTCCCCGGTAATGGGCATGACGGGATCGGTATAGACAGGCTTGGGCTCGCCCCTGCGGGTGGTATGCTCCGGCATTTCATCCGATATTTCTTCCTCCCGGCGACGCACCTGGCTGGCCCAATCCGAGGCAGGGGCAGGGCGGGAAACAGGCTTTTCAGTAACAAGCGCAGGCTTTTCCGGCGCAGGCGCGGGCTGCTTTTCCCGCTTTTCAGGGAAAGGATGGGCATATGCCGGGATGGGCGGCGTTTCCTCCTCTTCCGCCCCATTGGGAAGATCGGGGCCCTCCCAGGGGGGAAGATCCTCTTCCTCCTCCAGCGGTGCAGGCGCAGCCGGGGCATGGGGCACGGGCGCGTTCGTCCGCCCGGTCGGGACTTCCTCCTCTTCCGCTTCGGGAGCAAATGAATCCTCACCGGCAGAAGGCCCGTCAGCCGGATGGAAAGAAGGCGCGGCGGGCGCATCATGCCCTGCATCGGGATACAGGCTTTCCTCCTCCGGGGGCATAGGCGGATACACAGCGGGATTTGCCCCCTCCTCCCTGGGAGCATCATGCAGGGGGAAGCGTTCGTCATACAGATCATGGGACACGGGATAGAAGCCCGTTTCCCCGCCGGTCATGGGCTGCCTGGGCTGGGGCGCAGGCGCGGCGGCGTAAATAGGCGCGGGCTGATAATAGGCAGGCGGCGGGGGCGCGCCCTCCTCCATGGCCACCCGCTGACCGGGCTGCAATTCCTCCATGGGCCAGTGCTGATAGATTTTTTCCTGCTCCTGCCGGGCAATTTCAGCCTGCCGGGCATCCTCCTCCTGCTGGGCGGCCTCCTTTTCCCGGCGCTTCTGCTCCCGGCGAATGCGGTTCTTTTCGCCCTTTTCGGAGGCGCTGCGGAATATATCTCCGGGATTGAGCCGAAGCAGCAGGAACAAGCAGAGGATCATCAGCGCCGCCACGGTCAGAACACCAATCAGCATGCCCAGCATTTTCCACAGCGGATAGGCCAGCAGCATGCCAATCAGCCCCCCGGCCCCGCTGGTGCGCAGGGAATAGGCCTGATACAGATAGGCGGAAAAGCCGTCATAGCCCGTTACCATGGTTTTGTAATTCTGCTTTCCCACAAAATCCATATAGGAAAGCACCTCGGTATTCTGCTGCACCCGGGCAATCAGGGTATAGCCGGTAAGCAGCAGAAGATACAGGCAGGAAACCAGCGCAATATCCCGAACGGCCACCCGGTGCCGGGAGGAGACCATCAGCTTCACCCCGCCCCAGAGAAGCAGCACCGGAAAAACGGGGCACAGCGGGCCGCAGAGGCCCTGCAGCGCCTTGCGCATTTCCAGAAGCACATAGCTGTCGCTGCCGGAAAAAAAGGAGAGCAGCCAGGCGAGGGAAAGGGTAATCAGGGTAATTCCAAGAGTAATGGCAAAAGCCGCGCCCCGGCCGGTGGTGGCAAGGGCGGGCTGGCTGGTTTTCTTCTTTTTCGCGTTGGCTGCGCTCATGTGATGCCTCTTTCTAATGGTTTTTCCGCTTATTGGAGGGATTTTTTGATGTACCGGATGACGCCGTCGTCATCGGCATAAAGGGTAAGCAGGACGGACTGGGAAAATTCCCCGGTGTTTCCGTGATAAATGGGATACTCGCTGGGATAGGAATAGACCAGCATCGTGCCCGGGCAGACCAGATACATTTCCGCCGTTTCCGGGGAAAGGCTCATTTCCGCCAGGGGCTCGCCCAGCAGATATTTGGCCTGGGCAATGCCGGTCTTCCCCGTTTCAATGCCGTACATATCAATGCGTCCGGTCAGAATCCCGGCAAGATAGCTTTCCGCCTCATCGGTGATCAGATAGGTGCCCAGCAGCTCGGGGGGCTCGGCCTCCAGATACGCGCCGCCGGGGTAGAAGCCCGAATCGATGGAAATATCATATTTTTCCGTGATCTGCTCCATATTCGTGCCAAGGGAGGGGGAAACATGATCAAGCCCGGGCAGAACATCGGGAACATCGGTCATGATTTTCTGCATTTCCTGGGGCTGCCGGTTTTCTGCATACTGCCTATGCTCCGTGCCCGAGGAAATCATCGCCAGGGCGATGCTGCTTTCCGAGGTATCCAGATACTCCCATAGCTCGCTGAAGCGAAAGGCCACCGCCCCGGATTTTCCGGAGAGGAAGGAAAGCTGATCATGGGGGTAATACAGCACCAGATGCCCGTCATTGGAAAAGCCAAAGCTATCGTAGGGCACGGGGAAAAGCTGATTATTTTCCAGATAGGTGGAAAGCTGTGGCGCTACGGTTTCGGCAAGATACCCTTCGATATACGCCTTTGCCCCCTCGGGATCGGAAAACAGCGCGTCAAAGCCGATCCTTTCCCCCGTTTCCGCCCGGAACACCATGGGATAATACCGATGCGAGGGCGGGCCCTGCAGCATTTTGCCCTGGGCCTCAACCAGAACGGAAAGATACCCCGTGCCGCTTTTGAAGGCATCGTCCGTCATCATCACCCGGGTCTCCACCGTCAGGCCCGTGCCGCCCTCCTGCACGGAGGGAAGCAATTGCAGATACCGGCTGATCTGCGCAGTATCCAGAATCGCCTGATTGATGGCATCCGCCGCCGCTGTAAGGGAGGGATCCAGGGCCTCCAATTGATAATAGACCACATGCCTTTTCCCATCCACCCAGCTTTCCCGCTTATCAAGGCGCAGGGCGGCATCTCCCCCATCGGTCAAAGCGCCAAGGGGCATAAGGCATAGCAGCAGGGCAAAACAGACCGCGTTTCTGAAAGCGTGCTTCATGGGTTCATCCTCCTAAGCTATAGTATACTCTATTCTCCTTCTTTTTTCAAGCCGCCCAGCAGCAGCGGCTGCACTTGCGCACCGGCAAGGGCGGCGGCCAGGGCCTCGGGGATTTTTTCAAAATCGGCCACCAGCGAGCGGGGCTTTCTGATGGGATCGTCCTGACCGAAGGGCACAAAATAAACGTTTCGCAGCGCCAGAATCTTCCCGATATTTTCCGCCGCCGTGCCAAGGCCGTCATTGGTGGAGGGGGCAATCAGCACGGGCCGGTCATTCCGCAGATGGGATTTGGCCCCCAGCAGCGCCGGGGTATCAAATATGCCCCGGGCAAACCGCCCCAGCGACGCCCCGCTCATGGGTGCAAGCACATAGGCATCCAGTAGCCGTTTGGGGCCGATGGGCTCTACCTCGGGCAGGGTGGAAAGGGGGCGCTTTCCGGTGATCCGCTCCAATTCTTTCCATACCTCCCCATGATGAAAAAAGCGGGTATCCTCCCTGCCGGCGGCAAAGGAGAGAATGGGCGTAATTTCATAGCCCAGCGATACAAGCCGCTCCATGACCGCAAAAACGGCCCGGAAGGTGCAGAAGGAGCCGGTCAGGGCAAAGCCGATGCGGGTGGCGCTCATGATTTCTTTTCCTCCCTTTCCAGATAGGCAAGCAGACTTTCCGCCTGCGAACGGGGGCAATAGCGCCCGGGCACGCCGCCCTCAATCAGCATATGCATGCCCATTTCCCGGGCGGCGGCAGGATCAAGGCCGTAGGGCGGGCTGGCAAGCTCGATCAGCAGCGCGTCCCGCTTTATTTTTTTCAGCCATTCTGCAGGGATAATCCGGGCGGGAACGGTATTGAACAGCAATTGCATTTCGGGAAAGCGCAGGGGCAATTCCTCGATGGGAATGCTGCCCGGCCCTGCGGCGGCGCGGCTTTCCTGCCGGCGCGCGGCTACCGTCACCTGCGCCCCCAGCCCTCTTAGCATATCCGTCAGGCTTTTCCCGATTCTGCCATAGCCGATAACGGCGCATTTGGCCCGGGAAAGGGCGAAATTCGTCTCCCGCATGGCGGCATAAAGCGCGCCCTCGGCAGTCAGAACGGCATTTTCCTGGGCATAGCGGCCATCCTGTAAAACGCAGAAAAGCCGCCAGCCCTTTTCCCGCGCCAGCATTTCATCCCTTTCCGAAAGCATCCCGCAGACCACCCGCTGCCCATGCGGCAGACGCGCTGCCATTTCCTCCGATATGCCGGAGCGCGGAAGGGACAGCACCGCAAAATCCCATGGCCCCTCCTCGCTGATTCTGTGCCCGCGCTCGGCAGCAATTTCCTTTAGATGTGCCGCCCGCGCATCTCCGCCCTCGATATAGAGCCGCATAAAAAAGATTCCCCCTTCACAGCATGCGATACTGCATTCTATGAAGGGAGAAGGGAAAGGGTGCGTCCGCTTATTCGGCGGAGGCCCGGAAATCGCCCTGGGGATCGGCATCGATCAGGATGGTCTGCCCGGGCAGAATATCCCCGGCAATCAGCCGCCGGGCCACCAGGGTTTCAATCTTGCCCTGCAGCACCCGCTTCATGGGCCGCGCGCCGTAAATGGGATCATAGCCCTGCTCCATCAGCCTGTCAAGGGCCGCATCGGTCAGGGAGAGGGAAAGCTGCTTTTCCTTGAGGCGATGGCGCAGCTTCTCCAGCAGCAGATCCACAATGGAGCGTACCTGGCTGCGGCTGAGGGGCGTAAACAGCACGGTATCATCAATCCGGTTGAGGAATTCGGGGCGGAAATGGCTGCGCAGCAGGGCCTTTACCTCCTCCTTGGCCCCATCGGAAAGCACGCCGCTGCCATCAATGCCCTCCAGGATCTGGGAGGAGCCCAGATTGCTGGTCATGATCAGAATGGTGTTTCTGAAATCCACCGTTCTGCCCTGGCTGTCGGTCACCCGGCCGTCATCCAGAATCTGCAGAAGAATATTGAATACATCGGGATGGGCCTTTTCCATTTCGTCAAACAGCACCACCGAATAGGGATGGCGGCGCACGGCCTCGGTCAGCTGGCCGCCCTCCTCATAGCCCACATATCCGGGAGGCGCCCCGATCAGCCGGGAAACGGAGAATTTCTCCATATACTCCGTCATATCGATGCGCACCAGATTCTTTTCATCATCAAAGAGCGCCTCGGCCAGTGCCTTGGCCAATTCCGTTTTGCCCACGCCCGTGGGCCCCAGGAACAGGAAGGAGCCGATGGGCCGATTCTCATCCGCAATGCCCGCCCGGGAGCGCAGAATGGCCTCGCTGACCAGATTGACGGCCTCATCCTGGCCAATCACCCGCTGATGCAGCACATCGGGCAGCCGCAGCAGCTTTTCCCTTTCGCCCTCCATCAGCTTGCTTACCGGGATGCCCGTCCAGCGGGCCACGATCCTGGCAATTTCCTCCTCGGTTACCTTGTCCCGAAGCAGGGTGGCATCCGGGGCCTTGGATTCCCGCTCGGCCTCCTCCAATTGGCTCTTCAGCCGGGGCAACTCGCCGTATTTCAGCTCTGCCGCCCGGGAAAGATCATATTTCCGCTCGGCCTGCTCAATTTCGGCATTGATTTTTTCAATCTCCTCCCGCAGCTTCTGCACCCGGCCGATTTCATCCTTTTCGTTTTCCCAGCGGCTCTTCATTTCATTGAATTGATCTCTCAGATCGGAAAGCTCCTTCCGCAGCTGATTCAGCCGCTCCTGAGAGAGGGGATCGGTCTCCTTTTTCAGGGCCGCCTCCTCAATTTCATGCTGCATGATGGCCCGGCGGATATCATCCAGCTCGGTGGGCATGGAATCCATCTCCGTGCGGATCATGGCGCAGGCCTCGTCCACCAGATCGATGGCCTTATCCGGCAGGAACCGATCGGAAATATAGCGGCTGGAAAGGGTGGCGGCGGCAATCAGTGCGCCATCCTGAATCTTCACGCCGTGGAATACCTCATAACGCTCCTTAAGCCCCCTGAGAATGGAAATGGTATCCTCCACCGTGGGCTCGCTCACCATTACCGGCTGGAATCTTCTTTCCAGCGCCGCATCCTTTTCCACATATTTTCTGTATTCATCCAGGGTGGTGGCGCCGATGCAGTGCAATTCGCCCCGGGCCAGCATGGGCTTGAGCAGATTGCCCGCATCCATGGCCCCATCCGTTTTGCCCGCGCCCACGATGGTATGCAGTTCATCGATAAAGAGCAGTATCTTGCCCTCGCTCTTCTTGATTTCGGCAAGCACCGCCTTGAGCCGCTCCTCAAATTCGCCCCGGTATTTTGCCCCGGCGATCAGGGAGCCCATATCCAGCGAAAAAACGGAGCGATCCTTCAGGCTGTCCGGCACATCGCCCCTGACAATCCGCAGGGCCAGCCCCTCGGCAATGGCCGTTTTGCCCACGCCCGGCTCGCCAATCAGCACGGGATTGTTTTTCGTCTTTCTGGAAAGAATGCGGATCACATTGCGGATCTCCTGATCCCGGCCGATAACGGGATCGAGCTTGCCCTTCCGGGCCATTTCCACCAGATCGGAGCCGTATTTCTTCAGCGCGTCATAGGTTTCCTCCGGGTTTTCGCTGGTTACCCGGGCAGCGCCGCGAACGGTGGAAAGCGCCTTCAGGAATTCGCCCTCGCTGATGCCCGTCTGCTGAAAAAGCGCGGCAAGCGATTTATCCGGGGCTTTCAGCAGCGCAAGAAAAAGATGCTCCACCGAAATAAAATCATCCTTCATCCGCTGGGCTTCGTCTGCCGCCAGGCGCAGCGCCTTGTCAAGCTCGGCGGAAATATAGGTTTTGCCCTCCTCCCTGGAAAGGCCCCGCACCTTAGGCAGCTTATCCAGCAGCTGCTCCGCCCCGGCAAGAAGCGCCTGGGCATCCGCGCCCATTTTGGCAAGCAGCTGCGGGATCAGCCCCTCGGGCTGGGCAAGCAGGGCAGAAAGCAGATGCGCCTGCTCCAATTGCTGATGCCCACGCTCGGCAGCCAGCCGCTGGGAGGATTGAATGGCCTCCATGGATTTCTGCGTATATTGATTCTGGCTCATTGATCATCCCTCATTTCAGGTAAGAAATCGGTGGAAGATCATCGAAGACTGACTTTCTTTGATCTTCATGCTTATTCTAACACAAAAATTTACATTGTCAAGACGGGAAAACAGATTTTTTTTGCGTTTTTCGCGGAAACTGTCGGGCGGAAAGTGATTGTATTCGGCGGCGATTTATGGTATGCTATACAGAGGGGGAATCCCTTCATGAGCATGGCTTCATGAGGGAGAGGGGATATTTCCTGGTCTTGCCATGTATGCAGGAAAATTATTTCCGAACGGACGGGAACAAAAGCCTCCTGAATCCCGTCTAATCATATGATAGAGGATGCCCGCAATTGCACCGACTTTGGAAGGAAGGATGACCCATGAAACAACGCCGTACCCTGAAACTGGCCCTGGCAGGGCTGCTGATTGCATTGCCGCTGTTGCTCAGCGGCTGCATGGTGACGCCGGATATCGAAAATAACGGCAATAATCAGAACGGCGGCCTGGATTTCCCGGTTTATAACCCCACCACCAATGCGCCCACCGTTGTGCCCACCACGGTGCCCTCCAGCGCGCCCACAAATAACCCCGGCGGCCTGATTTCCCTGCCCACCAATCCGGGCGGCGTAAGCAGCTGGACGATCGCGCCCATTTCCACCATCGGCCGGATGACCTCCGTGCCCGTTACCGCTCCGCCCTACACCGCCACCCCTGCGCCCACGCCCCAGGGTTCCCTGAAATTGGGCTCCACCGGCGATGACGTGCGGGAGGTGCAGCGGAAATTAAAGGATCTGGGCTTCTATAAGGGCAGCGTGGACGGCGATTTCGGCGAAGGCACGGAAGCCGCCGTCAAGGCCTTCCAGAAGCAGTACGGCCTGGAGGCAGACGGCAAGGTTGGCAACAATACCAAGGCCAAGCTGGCAACCGCCCGGCAGACCGCCCGGCCCACCGCCTCCCCCACCCCCCGGGTGACCGCTACGCCCCGGCCCACGGCCACGCCCTCCTATAACGCCAATACGTACCTGAGGGTAGGCTCCTCCGGCGCCGATGTGCGCAAAATGCAGGAGCGCCTGATTTCCCTTGGCTATCTGGCCGGAAACGCCACGGGCTCCTTTGACGAGGCCACCGAGGCCGGCGTCATTTCCTTCCAGAACCGCAACTGTTCCTATTCGGACGGCGTTGCCGGGCCGGATACCCTAAAGGCGCTGTATTCCTCCTCTGCCCGCTCCACCTCCTCCGCTTCTGCGGTAATTGGCTCGGCCCTGCGGGAGGGCAGCGCGGGCGCGGCGGTGCGCGTGCTGCAGACGAAGCTCAAGACCCTGGGCTACTATACCGGCAATGTGGATGGCGATTACGGCAGCGGCACGGTTACCGCCGTCAAGGCCTTCCAGCGCGCCCATGGCCTGACCGCCGATGGCGTGGCGGGCGGCGGCACCTTCAATAAGCTCTTTGGCGGCGATGCCAAGAAGGCCAATTCCTCCTCTGTAAAGCCCACCGCCACCAAGAGCCCCATTGCCACCCGCAAGCCCACCGCCACGCCCCGCAGGACGGAAACGCCCCTGCCCGATAACATTTATGTAAAGGTTACCCCCGCGCCCTCCGGCAGCGATTATATCTATCTGCGCCGCGGCTACTACGGCACGCCGGTGGAGCAATTGCAGCGGGAGCTGAAGAGCCAGGGCTATTACAGCGGCAGCTGCGATGGCTATTACGGCGATGGCACGGAAAACGCCGTCAAGGCCTTCCAGCGGGTCAATGGCCTGAAGGTGGATGGCGTGGCCGGCCCCGCCACCCAGCGCGTGCTGTATGAAGGGGATTTCCCCTACGGCGCGTAATATACGCCGTCCCCTTCCGGGCAAAAGAGAAAAGACATAATAATAATGAAAGCAGCAATGTCCTCACCGTATGGGAAGACATTGCTGCTGTTTTTATGGCTGTTCTTTTTGCCGTATCCCGGCGCATGCTTTCAGATGGTATCCTCTTTGAGCGGCAGCCACCATTCCTGATTTTCCGCATACCATTGGATGGTATCCCGGATCCCCGCGGCGAAATCCTTTTCCGGTCGCCAGCCCAGCTCCCTTTCGATCTTTCCCGTATCCATGGCATAGCGCAGATCATGCCCCTTCCGATCGGGAACAAAGGAGAGCAATTCCTCACCCTTGCCAAGGGTCTTTAGAATCAGCCGCACCAGATCAATATTGCGCATTTCGCAGCCGCCGCCAATGTGATAGATTTCCCCGCTTCTGCCCCCTTGCAGAATGGCCTCGATCCCCCGGCAATGATCCATCACATGCACCCAGTCCCGCACGTTCAGCCCGCGGCCATAGATCGGCAGCGGCTGATTCTTCATCGCCCGCAGGATCATCCGGGGGATCAGCTTTTCCGGAAACTGATAGGGGCCGTAATTATTGGAGCAGCGGGAAATGGTCACCGGCAGAGAAAAAGTGCGGGCATAGGAAAGGGCCATCAGATCCGCCGATGCCTTGGAGGCGCTGTAGGGGCTGCTGGGATGCAGGGGCATTTCCTCGGTGAATTTCATTTCGGGCCGATCCAGGGGCAATTCGCCGTACACCTCATCCGTGGATACCTGATGAAAGCGCTGCACCCCATGCCGCAGGCAGGCATCCATCAGCACGCCTGTGCCCAGTATATTGGTTTTAAGGAAAATCTCCGGGTCTTCAATGCTGCGGTCTACATGGCTCTCCGCCGCAAAATTCACCGCGATATCAGGCTTTTCCCGGGAAAAGATCTCCTCCACCGCCGCCCGGTCGGCAATATCCGCCTGATAAAAGCAAAAGCCCGGCGCTTGAAAAAAGGGCACAAGGCTCTCCCTGCGTCCCGCATAGGTCAGCTTATCCAGGCAGATGATGCGGTATTCCGGGTGCATATTTCGCATCAGGCGAATGAAATTCACCCCGATAAACCCGGCCCCGCCCGTTACCAGCATCCGCATTGCATCAGTATCCCCGCATCAGCAGTATTTTTTCACGCTCGCCCGGACGATTGCTTCCATTTCGTCCATGTGGGCCAGCATATCCCGGGCCAGGGCAATCTGGCAGCGGGTGCGCACCAGATTATGCTCGGGATAATCGATCTTGAAATAGGGGCTGCCCAGCAGATAGTCATCCAGAAAGCGGGTGGCAAGCTCCGCCGCCAGGGCAAAGCAGCTCAGCGCCAGGGTATCAATCTCTTCCTGGGTCAGGGTTTTGGCCGTCCATTTGAGGAAGCCATCGGCAAACGCCTCAAAGACTTTCAGGTTCACCCCGGCCTTCCCGGCATCCCGGCAATCCTCCTCCACAAAATTGGCGGCAAAGCGAATGGCATCCCCGAAATCATGGCCCACCAGCCCGGGCATGACCGTATCCAGATCGATGACGGCCAGCGCCTTTTTGCTTTCGGGATCAAACAGCACATTATTGATCTTGGTATCGTTATGGGTGACCCTGAGGGGCAATTTCCCCGCCCGATGCAGATCGGTCAGCCTGCAGGCCGTATCCCGAACGGAAAAGAGCCAGTCAAGCTCCGCCTGTGCCTCATGGGCCTTGCCCAGCCGATCCTCCCGGGCATCCTTTTCCAGCGTTTCATAGCGCTTTCTGGTGTCATGAAAATCCCGGATGGTGACAAACAGCTGATCGGCAGGAAAATCCCCCAGCATCATCTGGAAGATGCCAAAGGCCTCGCCGCCATTGCGGATGATCTCCAGATCCTCCGTCACGTTATAGGTGGCGGAGGGGATATAATTGAAAAGCCGCCAGAAGCCATCCTCGTCAAAAAGATAGGTCTTGCCTTCCTCCGTATGATGAAAATGCAGATAGGTGCGGCTGGGATCCTTGGCGTGGATATACCCCGTCACCCGGTCGATATTATCCATCACCTCTACGGGATTTTTGAATACAAATGTGTTCACCCGCTGCACCATATAGCTGCTTATGCCGCCATCCGCCCGGATGAAATTCACCTTATAGGTTTTATTGACATTGCCGACCTTGATTTCCTCATAGGATTTCATTTCGCCAGCTATTCTGAAGGCACGGCAAACCTGCCTCAGTTTTTCCTGCATGGTCGTTTTCCTCCTTGAATCCTCCGATCCAGCTCATACACTACCATTATAGCACAGATTTCCATTTCTGAAAAGCCCATTTGCATTTTGTCCTGCATTTTGCTCTTTTTCCTGCCCGGCACGCCGTTTTTCCACCTCCACGCCGCCCCCACCGTAAAAAGATTATTCGCAATTTCCCGCAAAATTCATCCTTTGTTCAAACTTATTTCATATCCGTTTTGTATCATAAAACCGTGGACAGTAATTGTTCACCCTCTCTCCCCTTTTTATAGGCAGGGCCCGCGGAATGGCAAGGTTCCGCGGGCTTTGTATTTGCGGGAGAAAACGAATAATATTGCGGGAGGATGCTTTTGCGTCAAAAGCATCCTCCCGCACCCTCCCGAAAACCAGCTCTGGATGGTTCATGGCAGGGCATTACCGAGTTGAATGCCAGTGAAGCAAAAAAGAGATAGTATTAAAGAAGAAAACAGCAATGTTCACGCTAAACGCAGGAGAATTGCTGTTGTTTTCTATGTTGCTATTCGTTTTTGCTGATCTGGCATTCAACATGGCAGGAACTTTCCATGAACGATCCAGAGCCGGTTTTCGGAGGGGGCGCGGGGGAACCACTTTTGACTCAAAAGTGGTTCCCCCGCAAATATTCCTCTCCGTCCCTCGGTTTTCGGGAGGGTGCGGGAGGGGACTTTTGACTCAAAAGTCTCCTCCCGCAATTGTTTTCCCCGTTCCTCGTTCCCGCCCCCGGTCAGCAGTCGAAAGTTCTTTCCGGCTTATAGTCGAAGCTGTTCTTTACGTTTCTCACAGCCCGCAGCAGCGGCTGCGCCTTGGTCGAGAGCGCGTCATGCTGTTCCACGCAGAGCCACATCACGCTGCCCAGGAAGGGGCCCATCATACGCAGCAGCTTGGTATGGGTGCCGGTGCAAAGGAACAGGAAGGGGATTTTCAATTCCCGGCGCAGCAGCGTGCAGATACGCAGGTTTTCCATTTCCTCCTCATCGCTGTTGGCGGCGGCCACGATCTTGGAAATGTCCGCCCCGCGCTCCTGATGGGCGTGGGCCATTTCCAATACCTGCTCTGCCGTCATGAAGCGATGGGTATGGCAGGACATGATCATCTCCCCGCCCTTTTCATGGATGGTATCCGCAAGGCGCTTCTGCTTATCAATGGCCTTCTGATTCCAGGTAAGCTCGCCCGGGGTGGGGTCATAATAATCGCCCATCACATCGCATAGATTGCCGCCCCATTCCAGGCCCTTGAGCAGAAATTCCGCCCGCTCCTCCTCGGTATGCTTTTCGCTGTAGGAGGAGCGATAATTGGTGATATAGACGGGCTTATCCTCCATATGGCGCAGGATGGATTGGATTGTTTCCTTCCTGCGATGCTCCATGGGCAGTTTGCACAGCTGAAAGCCAAAGGCCTCCGCCCCGTCATAGAGCGCATTGCGGACGGTGGCAATAATGGCCTCGGGATCGCTGGACTGAATCATGCAGGTCATCAGCGGCTCGCTTCTGTTCAGAAAGGTAGGCTTCATTTTTTTCTTCTCCCTTCACTGGTGGGGCATCAGATTTCTGCCGCCGTCTATCAGGAAATTGCTGCCGGTAATAAAGGCCGCCTTGTCGGAGCAGAGATACAGGATCAGATCCACCACCTCCTGGGGCTCGGCGGCGCGGCCCATCAGGGTCTTCATATTGGCCATGGCGGCGCGGGTAAGCACCGGGCCGGGAGAAACGCAGTTAACGCGGATATTGTATTTGCAGCCGTACTGGGCAAGGGAGGGGGTCACGCCGTTGATCAGCGCGCTCTTGGCCGCCGAATAGGCAATCGAGCCCGGGGACGGCTCAATGCCGGAAATGGAGCCCATATGGATGATCACGCCGCTGTTCTGCTTGGCCATCTGCTGCATAACCACCTGATCCATATAAATCACGCCCCGGAGATTGATATCCAGGCCGAAATCATAGACCTCGATGGGCATATCCTTGAATTCATCATACCGCTGCTTAAGCCGCGTGCAGGCCCCGCCGGCGCAGTTGATCAGGATATCGATGCGGCCAAAGGCATTTACTGCCGCGTCCCGGGCGGCGGTGACCTGGGCATAATCCCGGATATCGCAGGGGCAGCCGATCACATGCTCGCTGCCAAAGGCTTCCGCCATTTCGGCAACCGCCCGGTTCAGCCCCTCTTCGTTATAATCAACCAGCACAATATTCGCGCCTTCCCTGGCCAGGCATTGCCCGCTGAGCAGACCCATGCCGGATGCGCCGCCGGTAATCAGCGCTGTTTTCCCTTGAAATTCCATTCGTATCCCTCCTTCTGTTGTATTTTCATTATAAGCCTTGCAATTCTGAAATAAAAGTATTATTCTACTATTGTCGCTGGATAAACCGGCACAATAATCCGGCACAGGAGGAAGAAAGGCCATGGATCAGCCCCTGACGATGGCCCGCTGCATGCATTATTATTCCCGGGCCGATCAGCAGCCCGATTATACCAATCTGCCACGGCCCTGGTTTTCTCTGGGATATATGGCGGCTGGCAGCGCGTTTTTCTTCTGCAATGGCCGGGAAACCCGCTGGCAGACGGGCGAAATGATTTTCGTTCCCCTGGAGTGCCGCTATCATGCCCGCTATGACGGCGTGCCGCATTCGGAATTCTATACCCTGCATTTTCATTTCCGCCCCTATGCCGAGCCCATCGGCAATCGCACCTTCCCGCTGCAGGCGCTCCCTGCGCCCCGGGATGCGCTCCGCCATCTCCAGGCCATTCTCGCCGGGCAGGCCGATCCCGCCCGCGCCCTCCAGACGCTGGGACATATCTATACTCTGCTGGGCGATGTTTTTCCGCTCCTGAGCCGGGAGGAAACGCCGCCCGTGCATCCCCAGATCTGGCCCGCCGTTTCCTATATCAGCAGCCATTATGCCCAGCATATCACCATTGAAGAACTGGCCGCCCTCTGCCATATGAGCGTTTCCAATTTCCATAATCGCTTCCGCCAGGAAATGAAGCTGCCCCCCATCGCCTTCAAAAATAAACTCTGCATCTCTCAGGCTGCCCGTATCCTGGGCAGCGAATGCGATGCAAGCATCGAGGAAATCTCCAGTAAACTGGGCTTCGAATCCTCCGCCTATTTCCGCCGTGTCTTCCGCCAGTATACCGGCTATTCCCCGCGGGAATTCAGAAACCGCGCCCTGAATGAACTGTAGGAGGCGGGAAGGAACGGGGATATTGCGGGAGGATGCTTTTGCGTCAAAAGCATCCTCCCGCAATTATTCCCCCGTTCCCAGGTTTTCGGAGGGGGCGCGGGGGAACCACTTTTGACTCAAAAGTGGTTCCCTCGCAAATATTCCCCGTCTTCCCCCGTTCCTTCTCCGTCCTACTCGTCCTCGTCCTCCAGATATTCCACCAGCCTGGGCATATCCGCCGGGTTTTCGGGGGCGCCGCCCTTCTGGTAGGCGGAGGGCGTTACGCCCACAAACATTTTAAACGCCTTAATGAAATGGGAAATATTCGCATAGCCGCATTCCTTGCCGGTCTGGGTGACAGACATGCCCTGGCGCAGGCATTGCCGGGCGTAATCCATTTTCAGCTGCAATACATAATCCTTATATTTAACGCCCAGAGAGGTGCGGAAGAGCCGGCTCAGATACCCCGCGGAAACATGGAATTCCTCCGCCAGCCGATCCAGGCTCAGATCATTTTCCGTGTAATGCTCCCGCACATAATCCACCACCGAGTGGATCAGCTTTTTCTCGCTGCTATTATTATTCTCATGCATTTTCACATGCTCGCCGATGTAATCCAGAATATCCCGAATGCCGTCGCAGGCGATCCTGCAGTTCTGGGCGGTCAGCACCACGCTCAATTGGTGATGCGGCAGCGGAATCTGCATTTCACTGGCGGTGGTTACCAGGATATTGAGCAGCTCGGTCAGGATATAGCGTTGCACCATCATCGAGCGCAGCATCCGCCCAAATTCCGCCTCGAAGAGGCCGAAAATCCGCTTGGCCTCATCCGTTTCGCCCAGCCGAATCGCGCCGATTATGCGGCTGAAATAGCGATGGGTATCATCGGTGGGGATATGGAATTGCCCCTCGTCATGAGCCAATAGATTATCGCATGCCTCGGCATAGCTGGCCGACAGCTTGTGGGGATCGCGATACAGCCAGCCATTGCCGATCATGTGATCAAGCTCCTGGCTGTCCATCAGCTCCCTGATCATATCCAGTGCCTCATTCTGATTGGCCTCATTCAGCATCGAAAGATGCTGGATCACATCAATATCCCCGGTTTTCTGATCGATGGCGCAGTATAGCTGCAATTCCTCCATGGAAAGATCCTCGATCCGGGCCATCAGTTCCTTCTTTTCGTCCTCCGTCATATCCTCCTCAATGCGGATGACGATCACGCCCACATGCCCGTTTTCCACCTCGATATTCATTTGCTCCAGCAGCTGCTTAATGGTATCGTTGTATTCGCCGCACAGAAGCAGATGCAGCGCCTGGGCCCGCAGATAATACATCTGCGCCTGGAAGAGCGCCTTCTGCTGCTGATCGCCCACGATGATATCATTCAGCTTTTTGGAAATATCGCTTAATTCATTGACGGAATAGGCGGTGTCATGCCCCTCCTGATCCAATTGCTGCTTGATTTTCTTGATGGGCTTGGTATGGAAATGGGCCGCCGCCACGCTCACCGCCAGAATGCCCGCGCAGATCAGCAGCGCAAAGAGCGCCACCCGCCGATAGGAAAGCAGATTATTCATGTACCGGGAGGTATCAATCCGCAGGGTGATGGAAAAGCGGCCGCCGTTTGAAAGAATCTGGTATTCCTCCCCCGTTGCCTTCCCTTCCGCTTCCTGCCAATCATATAGCGCCCAATCCTTATAATAAACCGTGCCGTTGCTCAGCCCGCCGGATACGATCTGCCCCCGCTCCCGTAATTCATCCAGGGTCACGCAGAAGCAGAGATTGGCGCTGATAAAACGGCTGTTGATCTGCAGCGGATAGCAGAAGAGCCGCATCTCCTCCCCCAGGGGCAAAATGGTCTGCCGGGGCATGGAATTGAGGTTTTCGTAGAGCGCCGCCGCCTCTTCCGCCCCGATTTTTAAAACGCCGCTGGCATACAGGGAAAAATCATACACCGACGCCTTTCTGTATTTGACGGCATACACCCGCGGTTCCTCATGATAGAGCAGAAAATAATGCTCGGAAAACATGCCCGCGTTGGAATAGCGCAGAAATTCCTTGAGCATGATAAATTCGTTGTAATTGTTTTCCTTCAGCTTTTCATAGGGATAGGCCATTTCGTTGGATACGCTGTAGGAAATCTGGGACATAACATCCATCTGGTTTTCCAGATCATTGACCACCATGGCGGCCTTCTTTTGCTCGCTCTCCAGGATGCTTTTTCCATACCCGGCCACAAAGAAATTGAACAGAAAGATGCCAAGCAGGGCGCAGAAAAATACCGCAATCCCAACATAGGTCATTAGATAATTGGAAAATACGCTCAAAGACAGCTTCTTAATCTTCTTCATACGCCCTCTGTTATCTCAGCACTTTTTCCTGCAATTATACCATGAATCGGCGGGAAAAACAAGCCGCGCCATCATTCCCATACAAGGCAGAAAAATCCATAGCCCCCGCAGGGCCATGGGCGGATGCAAAAAGTTTGGCCGGGGCCACCCCGAGGGATGACCCCGCCAAACAGGGATTGAAACCGGGATTACTTGGCCAGATTAGCGGCGAAGGAGGCATACGCGTCGGCATAGTATTCGACGTATTCGTCGGCGCCCAGCTTCCGCACCTCTTCCAGATAGGTATCGAATTCATCCAGAGAACGAGCGCCGGTGATGAACTTGGCGGTTTCATTCTCGATCTTGTCCTTCAGCACGGCTTCCAGCTCGATGATGCGATCGGTGGTATCTTCATCGAAGAAGAAGTTGATGGTGCTGATATCGGTGCGCAGATAGGGGGTGTATTCTTCGTAGGCATTGGTGCGATAGTAGAAGCCCGCGTTCATGGGATCCTTGGCCCAGGTTTCGGTCTTGTCTACATATTCCAGGCCGGACATGGTCTGCCGGTACCAGTCTTCCTCAACCACATAGCCCAGAGAGCCCATGGGGAAGCCAGCCACCTGCTCGCGCAGATACTGCACGGCGCCGGTCCACTTGTCGGGATAGGTCTCGCGGTCCACGTCGCAGCGGCTGTACTTGTCATTCATGTACCAGCCGCCCCAGCCTTCCAGCATCAGTGCTTCGTTATTCTTGTGCGCGCCGACCCAGGCAGCGTTGGTGCCTTCACTGGTCATCATCCAGTCGCACCAGCGAACCAGCAGCTCGGGATATTCGGTCTTGGAGGAGATCAGGCAGCTGCCGAAGCTGATGTAGTTGGAGGCGACAGAGAAGGCTTCCTCGCAGTATTCAGAGGAAAGAACGGGCACGCTCTCGAAATCGAGATAGAAGTTGGGATCGCTGTTCAGGGCATAGCAGCGGTCGCCCAGCACGCCAATGCGCTTTTCGGCGGTCTGCGCCTGCAGCACGATGGTATCATTGGTGAAGTAATCCTTATCGATGATGCCGTCGTTGTAGAACTGGTTCATCAGGGTCAGGAAGGCCTTGTATTCTTCGTCAGCGCCGGGCAGCACCACTTCGCCGTTCCGCACGGTGATCTTCGCGCCGGTTTCTTCGTTGTGATTGCGCACCTCATAGCCCATGGCACGGAGGATGATGGCGGCGGGATTGGTAACGCTCCAGGAGCCGGCCAGCGGGATCACGTCATCGCCCAGGGCCTTCACCTTGTAGAGGTATTCCACCAGCTGATCCAGGGTGTGGGGCTTTTCGGTCATGCCCACTTCTTCCAGCATCTTCATGTTGATGGAGCCGATGCCGTAGATTTCAGGGTTATCCTTGGCAATGATGTAGGGGAAGCAATAGATGGCGTCATTGGGCAGGGTGATGGTGGCGCGCAGATCGCTGTACTGCTCAAAGAGCTTGGTCATCTGGGGCGCCAGTTCGGGCGTCAGGTAGGGGGCCACATCCAGCAGCTGGCCTTCCACTACGCCGTAGTCATAGATCTGGGAGGGGCCCAGCCGCGCGCCCAGGATCATGTCGGGCAGGTCATCGGCGGCAAAGGTCAGGGTGATGTATTCTTCGCGGTTGGTGACCTGGGTCACGTTGAAATGCACGTTGAAGACCTGATCCATCATCTGCCAGAAATAGCGGGAATAGGGATCAACGCTGAAATCGGTTTCCACAACGATGGCCACATCGATGTTTACCTTATCCTTGTAGCCATCCTTCACCAGGGGGTAATAGGTTTCGGAGAGATTCAGGTACTCGGGGTAGGTGGCTTCAGCGCTGGCGAAGCTGGCAAGAGAGAGCAGCATCATCGCAGCCAGAAGCAGGGCAACGAGCTTCTTGGACATGGGGTTACCTCCTATTTTTTTATTATCAAGCGGCGGCAGGCTGCCCCCGCTCAATATCGATGGGATTTATCCCTTCACCGCGCCAATCATCACGCCCTTGACAAAATACTTCTGCACGAAGGGATAGAGGGCCAGCAGCGGGAAGCTGGCGATGAAGATAATGGAATACTTCATGGATTCGGCAAGATAGGTAAGCCTCAGGGCCTGCTGATAGGCGTCCTCATCCGCCGAGCCCACCTCAATATTCTGGAATGCATTGGAGGCATTGATCAGAATATCGCGCAGCACCAGCTGCAGGGGATACAGGCTCTGATCCCGGATATAGAGCAGCGCGTTATAATAGCTGTTCCAGGTGCCCGATGCCACAAACAGCGCGATAACCGCGATGATGGAGCCGGAAAGGGGCAGGGCGATCCGGAAAAAGCAGGTGAATTCATTGGCCCCGTCGATCTCCGCCGCCTCATAGAGCGATTCGGGAATGGAGGTGGAAAAATAGGTGCGGGCCACGATCATGTTGTAGCAGCTGGTGGCCGTCAGGATCAGCGACCAGCGGGTATTGAGCAGCCCAAATTCCTTGTACATCAGATACGTCGGCACCATGCCGCCCCCAAAGAACATGGTAATCAGGAAGAAAAGATTGAAGATATGCCGCCCGGGCAGATGCTGCTTGGCCAATACATAGGAGCAGGGAATGGTGATGCACAGGCTGTAGGTCACATAGATGATGGTATTGATGATGGAATTCTTGTAGCCCACCCAGATGGAGCCGGTGCCGATCACATAGCTGTAGGATTCCAGGGAGAAATTCACCGGCCAGAGAAATACCCGGCCATTGACCACATCAAAGGGATCGGAAAGCGAGGCAATGACGACGAAATACAAAGGATAAATCATGATCAGCGTGATCAGAAGCAGAATCGCATGAACAACGAAATTGAATACCCGGTCGGAGTGGGTCTCCCTGACGATATTATTTTTCTTCAGCGCCTTGGCTGCATGCTCGGCCATTTGTTTTTCCTCCTTTCCTTCTCTTAGAAGAGGCTCGTTTCAGAAAGCTTCCTGGAAATGGCGTTGACAATCAGCAGCATGGCCACGTTGACCACATTGTTGAAAAGGCCAACTGCCGTGGCGTAATCCAGACGGCCCTTCTGAATGCCCATCTCATACACATAGGTGGAAAGCACCCGGGAGGCCTCCAGATTCAGCGGCGTCTGCATCAGGAAGATTTTTTCAAACCCAACCGAAAGCACAGAGCCCGTGCGCATGATCAGCAGCGTCACGATGGTCGGCAGAATATGCGGGATATTCACATGCCATACGATCTGCAATCGATTGGCGCCGTCGATCTTGGCGGCCTCAATCTGATCCGAGGAAACCCCCGCCAGCGCCGCGATATACACAATGGCATCCCAGCCCACATTCTGCCATACGCCGGACCAGACATACATGGAGGCAAAATACCGCGGGATATTAAGGAAATCAATCCGGTCGCCGCCGCAGAGCACAATCAGATTATTGACAAGGCCATTGCTCCTGCGGAAGAAGCACTGCAGCATGGATACCAGCACCACCGAGGAAATGAAATGCGGGGCGTAGGAAACCATCTGCACCGTTTTTTTGAATTTCACGTTGCGCACTTCATTGAGCATCAGCGCAAAAATCACCGCGCAGGGGAAAACCGCAATGGAATAGAAGCTGATGGAGAGCGTATTCCAAATGACGCTCATATCCATGGTTTCCACCATGTTCACAAAATGCTTCAGCCCCGTCCAGCTGCTGCCCCAGATGCCCCGGCTGCTTTTGAAATTCTTGAAGGCGATCTGGATGCCGTAGAAGGGGTAGTAATGGAAGATGCCGGTGGTGATAAGCGCCGGGAGCAGAAGAAGATAGGCCTGCCAGTAAGAGAAGATATGCTTGAGATGGCTCCGCTTTTTCCGGTGGGCAAGGGAGCGGGGAGTGGAGGAATTGATTTCCATGGATGCATTTCTCCTTTGAAGATATGGGAATGATGGATGATAAGATGCCTTTGAAGGTATGGGGGGAGTGGATGACAAGACCATTATCTATAGTTTTATATAAGATTGCAATACAGAATATTGGTGATGGTTTTTGCGGCATTTCCAGCCGTCAAGCCGCTCCTCCCCGGCTTTTTCACCCGAAAAAGCGTGCAAAAAACTGTGTCGCATTTTTTACAGGATACTTTTTGCCCGTTTTTTACATCTTTCACCCTCTCTGAAACCCAGGAACGAAGAAGAATACTTGCGGGAGGAGACTTTTGCGTCAAAAGTCCCCTCCCGCACCCTCCCGAAAACCGCCTCTGGATGGTTCATGGCAGGGTTTTACTGAGTTGAATGCCAGTGAAGCAAAAAAGAATAACAATAATATTGAAACAATAGCAAGGTTCTCCCGTCTGGCAGGAAACATCGCTATCGCTTTCTTTTGGCAGATTGAATGCCAGTGAAACAAAAGATAATATGCAAAAAAACAAAACAGCAATGCTCCATCAAACGCGGAAGCATTGCTGTTGCTTTCTATGGTGCTATTCGTTTTTGCTGATCTGGCATTCAACATGGCAGAATTCATCCATGTTTCATCCAGAGCCGGTTTTCGAGAGGGCGCGGGAGGGTGCTTTTGACGCAAAAGCATCCTCCCGCAAAAACCCCCGTCCCTTCTCCCCTATCAAAGCCCGACGTCCTTAAGATGCAGCACCGCGTCGTCCCGCACCAATTGCGCCTGCAGGGCCGCAACATCCAGGGCAGAAAAATCATCCGTCATAGCGGCGGCGGTGCCTGCGGCCTGGCCGGTCACCGCACAGCAGGGAATCACCCGCATCAGATCCCACTGGGCATCGGTGGTAGAGGTGCAGCGCCCGGCGCAGATCAGATTCCTGACTTTCGCGGAATAGAGCGTGCGGAAGGGCACCTCATAAACGGGCCCGCGCCTGCGCCAGTTGGCGATCATGCCGATGGAATCGGCATAGCTGACATGCTCCTCGGCAATATCCTGGGTATATTCCCCCACGATCCGCCGGGTCATGCGGATCTGGGGCAGCGTCGCCAGCATGGTAGGAATCAGGGTGGGATCCTCCTTCCTGCGGCGAATAATATCATTCAGGGTCGAGGCATGGGATTGAATGGTCATTTCGGAGATTTCATCCCCATCAAGGCCCAGGAATTTCCGGTTCACCAGGGCCTGCACCTTGTCCCCGGGCTTTTTCTCCTCCTCGGGCACATCGGCAAAGCCCAGCATCTGCAATTGATACCCCGCCTTGCCGCTGTGATAATACCAGGCGGCCAGATTATTGCCCAATTGATATTCCGCCGTGGGCGCGCCGGAGAACCAGGCGATATCCGCATCCCCCGTGGCGTCCACCACGGCCTTGGCCCGGATGCCCTGCCGCCCCGATTTATTCTCGATCATTACCGCATCGATTTTCCCATTTTCGGTATGCGCAGCCACGGCATAAGTGCCATAAAGAATTTGTACGCCGGCATTGAGCAGCATTTGCTCAGCCAAAATGGCAAACAGGCTGGGATTATACTGCACGCGGAAGCGATTATCCTGCTCCGTCCGCCGGGCGGGATCCTGGCTTTCCAGCCAGTTGGCGGGATAACTGTCCGGCTGCCCCTCATAGCCCATGGAAACGGAAAGCCGCAAAAGCTCCTCGGCAATGCCGAAGGATACCTGATGCCCATAACCATCGCACAAAGGAAGATAAATGGTAACAATCCCGGCAGTGCCAAGCCCGCCCAAAATATAAAGCTTCTCCAGCAGGATTACCCGCTTCCCCTGCCGCGCCGCCGCCAGCGCCGCCGCAATCCCGGCAAACCCGCCGCCGCAGACCAATACATCGCATTGCTTTTCGGTTTTCGTTTCCAGGCATTCCCGAATCATCATCCTGCCACCCCTTTTCCCGTGTTTCTGTCATTATACCATAGAATGCCGCCGAAGCAAAGCCCCGGCCCTTCCTCCCGATCAGGCAGCCAGCGCATGCAGCCCGCGCCGTCCCGGGAAGAAAAAAGGCATCCTTCATCAGGATGCCTTGTGGCGCGCCCCGCGGGATTCGAACCCACGACCTTTTGATTCGTAGTCAAACACTCT
>CAZJUJ010000044.1:0-23108 GCA_964549135.1 uncultured Oscillospiraceae bacterium
CTTACTTTGTCCTCTCTTTTTTGGCTGCACCCCAACTTTTATTATAGAGCCAAAATTCTTTCTTGGAGCAGCGATGAAAGAGCTTTTTATAAGTGGTCAGCCGGTGTTTTAGGTGAATATCCTATAACCAATGAACAATTCGGATTTGTGAATAAGCTTATGGCATTTACAGCTATTGACGATGATGAAGTGGTAGGCTTTTTTACCATGAGAAGACCAACGGAAAGCTTTGATGAGCTGCGATTTGGTTTTGTAATAGTGGATCCTGAGAAGCGTGGAAAAGGATATGGGAAAGCAATGCTTCAGTTGGGGAAAAAGTTTGCAAAAGAAATCTTTGGTGCAAAAAAAGTTTCTTTAGGCGTATTTGAAAATAATGAGTCTGCCTATTACTGTTATAAAGCTGTTGGCTTTAAGGATATTGTTTCAGAAGAAACAGAGAAATATGTTGTACTTGGTGAAGAGTGGAAATGTTTGGAGCTTGAAATGAATTTATAAAACAGTCGGCAAATTTCAGTTTAGCGAACAGACAGGCATGGTTTCACTTCTTCCGCGATGGTTTCATTTTTGTATGAAGCCTTTTGAAACCGTATCATTTTATCAAATGCTGCCATAAAAGGACTGAAACTTTGATACAGGGTTTCAGTCCTTATCTTTATGCTCTTGCAAAATCCCAATGCAAAACGGCAAGTGCCCCCTCTTCCTCTTGACGGGTGCATAGCAAAACGATTGCCGGGCTTTCGTTTTGACAATCGGGGCCATCGTTTGAACAATGGCCCTTTCGTTTTGCTTTGGGTGCAAATGACTCGTACTTTTTCACAGGAAAAGCGAAATGGCACAATACACAAGCAGTCCGGCCATAATGAGATTTGTAACCTTTGCATACTTTGAAAAAAGAAGCTTGAACACAGAGCCAAATATCGACCAGCATAGAGTAAATACAAATCCAATAAAGGCAAGAAGCAGCGAAAAAAGTATCAATGCAACCCAATCGCCCTGATAATACGGAAGTATATAGGCCTCCATAGAAACTATACAGTAAATGTAAATTTTGGGGTTTATAAACTGCAATAAAGCACCAGAAAGGAAAGTGCTCTTTGCGTGTTTTTCTTCAAGCGCATAAGAATCTTTCAGTGTATTCCATGCCAGCCACAGCATATAGAGTGCACCGATTATGAGCATCGGTGTTTTTATTTTGGGGATGATTTCCGACAGCATATTGCAGAAAAAAGTACAAATCAGCATGACAACTGAAAAACCGGCCCAAATTCCTAAATTGAATGGGAATGACTTGCGAAAGCCAACTCGCCCGGCGTTGGACATCGACATAATGTTATTCGGGCCGGGCGTCACAGCTGTTACCACAGCATAAGATAGAAAATTAAACCAGTTAAACATTTTGACCTCCCATGTAAATTAGGCTTGTATATTGCAACTTGTATGTATATAATAACACCAGTGTTTGATGCAATCAAATTGAAACTTTTAAACTTTAACTTCTATATCTTTGAAGTGTTGAGGCGTGAAAAATGGAACTAAAATACTTGACAACTTTCAAAACAATCGTAGATGAAGGCGGTTTTACAAAAGCCGCAGAGCGTTTGAACTACACACAATCAACGATTACATTTCAAATTGGACAGTTGGAACAAGAACTCTCTGCAAAACTTTTTGAACGAATTGGACGGAGAATGGTATTAACAAAGGCCGGTGAGCGGCTAATCCCCTATGTGGAAGATGTATTAAACTCCGTAGACCGCTTGCAAAACTTTGAGGCGGATTTGGCTTCTTTGAAAGGAGATTTGAAAATCGGCGTAGGTGAAACATTGCTGTCTTATAAAATCCCCCCTATCCTCAAAGCCTTCCACGAACAAGCACCCAATGCGCGCTTGTTCCTGCGCTCAATGAACTGTTATGATATTCGTGATGAATTGATTGCCGGATCGCTTGACATGGGTGTTTTCTATCATGATATTGGCGGCGTTGGAACGAATTTGGTAACAAAGCCGCTCAAGGCATACAAGATGGCTTTAATTGCATCTCCGACAATAAAAGAGAGTTTTTCAGACTTCATAACACCAAATCAGAAAATACCCATTCCTTTTCTTATCAATGAACCAAACTGCATTTTCCGGCAAATTTTTGAACAGTATCTTCGCGAAAAATCCATCTTAATGGATCATACCATTGAGTTATGGAGCATCCAAACAATCAAGCAGCTGGTGCAGAATGATGTGGGAATTACTTATCTGCCTAAATTCGCAGTGGAGCAAGAGCTGAAACAGGGAACATTATCTGAAATTCCAACAGAGCTTTCAGACACTGCAATTACGGCGGTCTGTGGCTACCATAAAAACAAATGGGTCAGTCCGCTTATGCAGCTGTTTATGGAACTTTGCGATACAATGATTGCGCCATAACAATCGCGGTGCCTTTCTTGCCTTAAGCATGCAATTAAAAATTCGCTTCAGCGAAATGCAGCATCGTTCAAAGAAGAAGAACCTTTGCCTGGCAGAGGCTCTTTTTTTGCGCTTCGGCGGCGCACAGGCCTTCTGGATACGAATTCCAAGTTGACAAGCGGCGGGGAATGGGGTATGATAATCTGCGGCAGAGAATGCCCGAAAGGAGATAACGACTATGGAAAATTCTGTGGACAAGAATATGAGCATCGGCCAGGTGCTGCGCATTCATCGGGGCACCGCCCGCATCTTTATGGAATTCGGCATGCATTGCCTGGGCTGTCCCCATGCCACCGCCGAATCTCTGAATGATGCCTGCGCCACCCATGGCGTGAATGTGGACGAACTGGTGCATCAGCTCAACGAATTCCTGGCGACGGCGGAATAAGCCATGCATGTTCGCGATGCAGGGGAGGCCCTGTATATCGCCTGCGAAATGGAAAAGCGCGCCATTCGCCTCTATGAGCGGGCGCTGGTCGTATTTGCGGATGGCCCCTGCCAGGAGGCCATCCGCGCTATCGTTCACGATGAGCGCAGGCATCTGAGGCAGTTTGAGGCCCTGGGCCCCCATTCGCCCGAAATGGAAAAGGCCCAGCTGCTTTCCGCCCAGGCGGCGGAGGCGCTTTTTCCCGGCGGGCTGATGGAGGCCCAGCGCAGGGGCGCTTTTGAATCCGCCCGGGCGCTGTATGCCTATGCGGCGGCAGAGGAAAAGACGGCCATTGAGCGATACGGCGATTTTGCCGCCCGCTTCCAGGGGGAGATTGCCCAGGCGTTTCACGCCATCGTACTGGAGGAAAAGCAGCATTACGCCCGCTTCCTGGCCCTGGAAAAAGAACAGCAGGAAAAGTGAGGAAAATCCATGCAGCAGCCCACGGTGGCGTCCCTGAGTCGGGACATGAAATTTGAAGGCTTTCTTTTGGTGCGCTCCGGCGAGCAGCGCACTTCCTCCAATGGCGGAAAATATCTGGATATGACCCTGTGCGATACCACGGGGGATATTAACTGCAAAATGTGGGATGGCACGGTGCCGCCCCCCAGGCAGGGCAGCGTGATCAAGATCCGCGGCACGGTGCAGGAATATAACGGGCGGCTGCAGATGCGTATTGAGCGGCTGCGCAATCCCGGGCCGGAGGATGATGTGGATGTATCCCGGCTGATGCCCTGCGCCCCCGAAAGCCCGGAAAGCATGCTCCGGGAAATCAGCAGCACCATCGACCGGATGCAGACCCCGGAATTGCAGGCCATCATGCGGGAAATGATCGCCATGTGCGGCGACAGGCTTTCCTATTATCCCGCCGCGCAGCGGGTGCATCATGCCGAGCGCAGCGGGCTGCTGCATCATACCCTGTCCGTGCTTCGGGCGGCGGAGCGGATGCTGCCCCTGTATCCCTTCCTGGATGGCGATCTGCTCCGGGCGGGCTGCATTGCCCATGATCTGAGCAAGACGGCCGAATTCATCAGCGATGAAGCGGGCAATGTATCCGATTATTCCGCCGAGGGGCAATTGCTGGGCCATCTGGTGCATGGCGTTGCCCAGGTGCGGGAGGCCGCCCGGCGGGCCGGGGTGGAGGGCGAATATGTGCTGCTGCTTTGCCATATGGTGATCAGCCATCACGGCGAGGCCGATCATGGCAGCCCCAAGCCCCCCATGTTTGCCGAGGCCGAAATGCTGCATCAATTGGATGATCTGGATGCCAAGATGAATGAAATGGAGGGCATCCTCCGCCGCACGCCGGCCGGGGCCTTCAGCGAAAAAATCTGGACGCTGGATCGCCGCCTCTATCATCCCCGCACCCGCGCCGGGCAGCCCGGAGATAGGGAAAACGCGCGGGATGATATCAGCGCCTATTCCGGGCTTTTGTAAAAAATACATTCCATGGCCTGAAGAGTGTTAAAATACTTGACGATAGATGAAGAAACTGTTACAATAGTATAAACACCCGGAAATTTTTCCGCATTTCCCGGCAGGAAATGTGATTCAGCCAAGGAGGTTTTTTCCGATGAAAAAAGCCATGCTGCTTGTATCCCTGCTGCTGGCGGCGGTGCTGCTGGTTGGCTGTGCCGCCCAGGAGACGAGCTTCCCGGATGCCTCTGCCAATCTGCAGAAGGATCCCTTGACCGTGGTGCCGACCGATGCGCCCGCCCTGTCCCAGGGCGATACGGAAGGGTATGATCCCCTGGCCGAGGAGGATGGGCAGACCTATGTGGCCGGGGCGCTGTATGATGAATACGGCAATACCCTCTATGCCGGGGCCACGCCCATTCCCCTTGATCCCATCGATCTGCCCACGCCCACGCCCCGCCCGGCCCTGACCTTTACCTACGGCGCGGCGGCGGCGGAGAACCTGAAGCTTTCCTTTGAAGCGCCGGTGGGCTGGGTGATAGACAGCACCTCGCCTGATATGATCGTGCTGACCGATCCCCAGACCTATGATAACTTCAACGCCACCATGACGGTGAAGATTTCCTCCGTGGCCTCGGGCTATAAGCTTTCCGATGTGAAGGCGGAGGTCAAGAGCGTGCTTGCCGAATTGGGCCAGTATAATTACACCACCTGGGAAACCACGGAGCTGGCCAGCCGCACGCTGCTGAAAAAGGATGGCTATTATGCCAATTACCGCGGCGAATATTACGATGGCACCATCGTGCGCGGCCGGGTGATGGTGGCGCTGCTGGATAATAACCAGATCATTACCCTGCATATGACGGCCCCCGGCTGGTATAATGAAAGCTATATGAAGGTGGTGGCCCATTTCCGGGACACCCTGCAGCAGATGCAGTAATGCTTCCCCCTGCCTTCGGGCAGCGGGCAAGGCAGCCGTCGGAGGGGCCGATGCCCTCCCAGCGGCTGCTTTTTATGAAATGAGAGGAAAAGCAAATGATGAAACGAATGCTGGCGCTGCTTCTGGCGCTGCTCTGCTGGCTGCCTGCCGCCCGGGCGGAGGGCATTGCGCCGCTGCTTCAGTTTACCCAGCAGCAGACGGAGCGGGAGTATGTCCGGGATCAGGTCTATGTGCAGGCCGTCTATCCCGCCACTGCCAATGAGCAGGTAAACCGGGAAATGCGCGCACTGATTGATGAAATGACGGCGGCGGGCAGGGAATACCTCCCCTCCGGGAAAATCAGCCTGATGCCCGCCTATCTGGATGTGGGGGCGAATATTTTCCGCGCCGGTCAGAAATGGATGAGCTTTCTGACCATTGCCCGGGTGGCCTATGAGCGGGAGCAGACCTATGTGGCCATGGATGCCCGCTGCTATGATATGGAAACCGGGGCGCGGCTTTCCCTTTCCGATCTTTTCGCTTCGGACAGCCCGGCCTGGGAGCAATTGGCCGGCGCCGTCCGGGAGCAATTGAGCGCCTATTTTGACGGCCTGGCCCCGGATGCGGAGGCCCTGGATGCGCTCTGCAGCCGGGAGGGGCTGATGAGCGCCGGCTTTACCCTCTCCCCGGCCAAGCTGACCCTGCATTATCCTGCTTCTCTTCTCTATCCCGGCAAGCAGACGCTGATGCATGTGAAGCTCTATTATTCCGCCATCCGGGAATACATGACGGAGGCGGCCCGGGAAAACACCGATTGCCGGGCGTATAAGCTCATCGCCCTGACCTATGATGACGGCGGGGCCCGGGGCTCCTCCATGAATGTAATGGAGCAATTGCGGCTGTATGGCGCCAGCGCCACCTTCTTCCTCGTCGGGCAGAATAACGTAAAGAATCATGATGTGATCTGCCGGGAGCATGATGCGGGCCATGCCGTGGAAAGCCATAATTATGAGCATGCCTATGAGGGACACACGGTCGAAAAGGTGGCGGCCTGGCGGCAGAAAATGGATCGGGATCTCAACGCCATCATCGGCACCCGGGCTACCTATATGCGCGCCCCCGGCGGCAAATATCAGCGCTTCATCAATAGTAAGGCGGGGCTGCCGCTGATCCAGTGGAGCGTGATTTCCGGGGATGCGGGCAGCAATAAGGTTTCCTCCATTGCCGGGACGGTCATCAAAAATGCCGAGGACGGCGCAGTGGTGCTGATGCATGATCTCAATTCCCATGCCTGGGAATACACCGCCATCATCCTGCCCGAACTGGAAAAGCAGGGCTATCTCTGCGTGACCGTGGATGAATTATTCGATTATTACGGCGTGGAGCTATTGCCGGATACGGTCTATTACAGCTGTGAGGAAAAGGCAAAAAGCAAATAAGCCTCGGGCGGCGATGCGAAAGGGCATCGCCGCTTTTTTCCGGGCAAAGGGGCGCTCCGCCGAAGCGGCGCGTGTTTTCCCATTTTTTCGGGGTTTCATTTTCTGAAAAAGCGTGTATAATAGAATTGTGCAGAGGCCACAGACCCGCGTGCTTTCAAAGGCATCAGGGCGAGCAGGCGGCACGCGCAGAAAACAGGTTTCCCTTGAGGGCAGGAGCATTCCGCGCCCGAGAGCGAAAGGAGGCAGCAATATGCTTACACATCCGGATGGGGCATGACAGGGCTGTCGTGCTTATTTTTTTGAGGAGATGCGAAGGATGGAAGAGGAACGCATCGGGTTCGTGGGCATCGTGATTGAGGATCTGGAGCAGACGGCCCGGGTGAATCAGGTGGTGTCCCAGTTTCAGGAAATGGTGACCGGGCGCATCGGCGTGCCCGATCATCAGCGGGGAATCGCCGTAATCGGCCTGCTCATCCGGGGCGAAAGCGCGCGGGTTGGCGCTTTCACCGGAAAATTGGGCAATATCCCCGGCGTACAGGTTAAAAGCGCAATGACAAAATGCGGAAGGAAGGAAAATCAAAATGAAGAAAATGGCTAAAATTCTGCTGGCGATGGCGCTGGTCTTTTCTCTGATCCTGCCGGTTTCTCTGGCGGAGGATGCCCCCGTGGTGCGGGTGGGCGGCCTCAATGGTCCCACCGGCATGGCCCTGGCCCATATCATGACCGAAAACGACGGCACCTATGAATTCTTTATGGCCGGCGCACCCACCGAACTGACCGCCCGGCTGATTGCGGGCGAAGTGGATATCGCCGCCGTGCCCATCAATCTGGGCGCCGTATTGTATAATAAGACCGAGGGCGGCGTGCGCGGCCTTTCCCTGATCACCCGGGGCATGCTCTATGTGCTGGAGCGGGGCGACAGCATCAAGAGCATTGCCGATCTGGAGGGCCGGGATATTGTTTCCGCCGGGCAGGGCTCCACGCCGGAATATGTGATGAATTATATTCTGGAAGCCAATGGCGTAAAGGCCAATGTGGAATATAAGAGCGAACATGCCGAGGTAACCACCCTGGCTGTAAACGGCCTGGCGGATATCGTGATCGTGCCCGAGCCCCATGTGACCAACCTGCTGATGAAGGATCCCTCATTCCGGGTGGCCCTGGATGTGACGGAGGAATTTGCCGCTGCCGCCCGGAAAAACGGCCATGAGGATGCCCAGCTTTCCATGAGCGTGGTTATCGTCCGCACCGAATTCTATGAGGCGCATCCCGATCTGACCGCCGCCTTCCTGGAGGAGCTTTCCGCCTCCATCGCCTTTGCCAATGAAAACGTGCCCCAGGCCGCCCAGGAAATTGCCGAGCATGGCATTATCGCCAATGCCGCCGTGGCCGAAAAGGCGCTGCCCTCCTGCGCTCTGGTATATGTAGCCGGGGAGGAAATGCAGGCCCAGGCCGCGCCGCTCTATGAGATTCTTTTCTCCGCCAATCCTGCCTCTGTGGGCGGAAAGGTGCCCGGGGAAGATTTCTATGTGAAATAAAAAAGGAATACTTGCCGGGGGGCTGCCGTGCTGCTTTTGCGCGGCGGCCCTTTTTTGACGCAAAGCGATGGGCAGGCGGGGATTGCAATTTTTTCTATTTTGTGGGATAATGGCAAAGAGGAGGTGCTGATATGCTGCGAATTGGTCAATTCACCGATACGTTCCTGCCGGTGGTGGATGGCGTGGGGCGGGTTGCCCTGGCGTATGCCGAGACCCTCTGCCGCATGGGGCATCAGGTAACGGTGGTCGCGCCCATGTATGATACGGGCTACCGGGGGGGATACCCCTTTGAGCTGGTGGATTTTCAGGGCATGAGCCTGCCCGGGCTCAAGCAATATAAAACGGGGGAAGCGCCCATGGATGCCCATTATCGCCAGCGGATGCGCATGATCCCCCTGGATATCGTGCATGCCCACAGCCCGTTTATGTCGGGGTCTGAGGCGCTGCGCCTGGCGGTACAGCGGAAACTGCCCCTGGTTGCCACCTTCCATTCCAAATATTATGATGATTTTCTCAAAACCACCAAATCGGAAACCCTGGCCAAGGTGGGGGTCAAATTCGTGGTGGATTATTATGAGCGCTGCGATGAGGTCTGGGCGGTGGGCCAGGCTACGGCGGATGTGCTGCGGGAATACGGCTACGAAGGGGAAATCCAGGTGATGCCCAATGGCGTTACCATGCGCCGGGCGGAGAAGGATGCGCTGGAGGAGGCGGAGCGCCGCTGGGGGCTGAAGCATGATCCCATGGTGCTTTTCGTGGGGCAGATGAACTGGAAAAAGAATATCCTTTCCGTGCTGGAGGCCTGCGCCATCCTGCGCAGGGCGGGGCAGAAATTCCAATTGGTGCTGGCCGGGCAGGGGCCCGATCTGAGAGAAATCGAAAGAAAAATCTATGAATTGGATATTGCCTCCTGCACCCATCTGGCCGGGCATATCACGGATAATCATCTGCTGGATGCCCTGTATAGCCGTGCCTCGGCCTTTGCCTTCCCCTCCCTGTATGATAACGCGCCCATGGTGGTGCGGGAGGCGGCGGTGATGGGCACGCCCTCGGTGATGGTGCGGGGCAGCAGCGCGGCCGAAATTATCCGGGACGGTGAAAACGGCTATCTCTGCGAAAATGATCCCGCCGATCTGGCGCGTATCCTGAAGGGCATCTTTGCCGATCCTCAGGCCGCGGCGCTGGTGGGTGAAAAGGCCCGGGAAACCATTCCTGTGCCTTGGGAAAAAATTCTGGAAAACGCCCTGGCCCGCTATGAGCGGCTGATCGCCCTGGGCCGGGAGGGCAAGCTGAACAAAAAATACCTCCGCATGATCTGAGGAACGGGAGGAAACGGGGAATATTATTGTGGGGAACCATTCCAAGAAAGCACCAGGGGAAGGGACGGGGATTTTGCGGGAGGAGGCTTTTGATGCAAAAGCATCCTCCCGAAAAAAATCCCCGTATCCCGTCCCTGGGTTTTCGGAGGGTGCTTTTGACGCAAAAGCATTCTCTCGCAAAAAAATATCTCCAGAAGCAGAAATTGGCTTTACTTTTTGCGTGGGATATGGTATACTAATTAGCGGGTCAAAATTTGCCCGCCGGGGCAATGTTCGACCGAGAAGGGGGCGGGCGCATGCAGGAGGATCTGAAGGTATTGGGCCGGATTGCGCCCGATCTGATGTCAGATATTGGTCGGCGCGCCCAGGTGCTTTCCAGCATTGAGAGCATGCAGCCGGTGGGGCGGCGTGCGCTGGCGGCGCGGCTGAATCTGCCGGAGCGGGAGGTTCGGGCGGCGGCGGCGGCGCTGAAGGAGCAGGGGCTCATTTCGATGGATGCCGCCGGGATGCAATTGACGGCCCAGGCCTTTGAGGTATTGGCCGGGGCACGGGATCTGAGCCGGGCCATGTTTGGCCTGACGAAGCTGGAGCAGGCCCTTTCCCGGCTGCTGAATGTGCCGCATGTAGTGGTTGTGGCGGGCAATGCGGATGCCGATCCCCAGGTGCTGCGGGATGTAGGGCGTGCGGCGGCCCATCGGGTGCATAAGCTGATGCAGAGCGGCATGACCCTGGCGGTCGCCGGGGGCAAGACCATGAGCGAGATGGCCCATGGCATGCAATCCACCGTGCCGATGAATGTGATGGTGGTGCCGGCCCGCGGCGGCATGGGCTCCAATGTGGAGACCCAGGCCAATACGGTGGCGGCGGAGATTGCAAGAAGAGTGGGCGGGCATCATCGGGTGATGCATCTGCCCGATTCCCTGGATGCCTCTGCCCTGCAGGAAATGATGAAGCTGGCCGAGGTACGGGAGACGCTGGAGCTTCTGCAGCGCACCGATCTGGTGGTGCATGGCATCGGCCGGGCGGATGTGATGGCCCAGCGGCGGCATCTGACGGCGGAGAATATGGAGCTGCTGAAAAAGAAGCGGGCCGTGGGCGAGGCATTCGGCGATTTCTTCGATTTTGAGGGGCGGACGGTGCTGCAGGCCAATACGGTCAGCGTCGGACTGGCGAAACTGCATCGGGACAGCCTGATGGTAGCGGTTGCCGCGGGCGAGCGCAAGGCCGAGGCCATTATTGCCTCCACCCGCCATGAAAAGCATGATTCCCTGATTACCGATGAAGCGGCGGCGCAGCGGATTGTGGCGCTGATGCAGGGCGGGGACAGACAGTAAGACGGGGCTGCCCCGCATCGGAAGGGTTCATTTTTCTCTGATTCCTCGGGCTCAACGGCCCTTGGCATATATTCCCAAATACTATATCAACATAAAAGGAGTGCCCATCATGAACAAGAAGACCATTGAAGACGTCGTCGTAAAAGGCAAGCGCGTATTGGTTCGCGTGGATTTCAACGTCCCCATGGATGGCAAGACCATCACCGATGAGAATCGCATCGTCGGCGCTCTGCCCACCATCAAGTATCTGATCAAGAATGAGGCCAAGGTCATCCTGTGCAGCCATATGGGCAAGCCCCACAATGTATTCAATGAAACCCTGAAGCTGAATAAGAAGGAAAAGGCCAAGATTGAAGCGATGCCCGAGGAAGAGCGCGAGGCCGCTACCGCTGCCGCCCTGGAAAAGGCCAAGGGCGATGCGGATAAATTCTCTCTTGCCCCCGTGGCTGCCCGCCTGTCTGAGCTGCTGGGCCAGGAAGTGAAGATGGCCAAGGATGTCATCGGCCCCGATGCCCAGGCGAAGGCCGCCGCCCTGAAGGAGGGCGAGGTCATGGTGCTGGAAAACCTCCGCTTCCACAGCGAGGAAGAAAAGAATGATCCCGCCTTTGCCGAAAAGCTGGCCTCCTATGCCGAACTGTATGTGAATGATGCCTTTGGCACCGCGCATCGCGCCCATGCCTCCACCGAGGGTGTGGCCCATTATCTGCCCGCCGTCTGCGGCTATCTGATTGAAAAAGAGCTGCGCATCATGGGCGATGCCCTGGAAAATCCCCAGCGCCCCTTCCTGGCCATTCTGGGCGGCGCCAAGGTTTCCGATAAGATCGGCGTCATCACCAATCTGCTGGAAAAGGTAGATGTGCTGGTAATCGGCGGCGGTATGTCCTATACCTTCCAGAAGGCTATGGGCGGCCGCATCGGCAATTCCCTGTGCGAGGATGATAAGCTGGATCTGGCCAAGGAGCTGCTGGCCAAGGCTGCTTACAAGGGCAAGCGCATCGTGCTGCCCGTGGATAACGAAGCGGGCGATGCCTTTAAGGATGACTGCCTGCATATCACCGTGCATTCTCAGGAAATCCCCGATGGCTTCGAGGGCCTGGATATCGGCCCGGTTACCCGCGAAATGTTCGTAAACGAGGTCAATCGTGCCCGCACCATCATCTGGAATGGCCCCATGGGCGTTTCCGAATTCCCCACCTTTGCTGCCGGCACCAAGGCCGTGGCGCAGGCCGTTGCCAATAACCCCGGCATCACCATCATCGGCGGCGGCGACAGCGCGGCTGCCATCCAGCGCCTGGGCTATGCCGATAAGGTGACCCATGTGTCCACCGGCGGCGGCGCTTCCCTGGAATTCCTGGAAGGCAAGGAGCTGCCCGGCGTTGCGGCCCTGAACGATAAGTAATCAGAAAAACAGCAAGCGGGAGGGCCTTTCCTTGGAAGAGGAGGGCCCTCCCGCCCCCTGCCGGGGAAAAACAGGCCATGCCGTAATGCATCGCCCGCCGCCCCGGAGGGCACAGGAAAAACATAATTGGAGGATAAGAAGCATGCGTACTCCCATCATTGCCGGCAACTGGAAAATGAATAAAACCCCCGCCGAGGCCAAGGCCCTGGTGAATGAACTGAAGCCCCTGGTGGCCGATGCCAACGCCACCGTGGTGATCTGCGTGCCCTATGTGGATCTTTGCACCGCGCTGCGGGAAACCGAGGGCACCAATATCCATGTAGGCGCGCAGAACGTGCATTTTAAGGAATCCGGCGCCTATACCGGCGAAATCTCCGCCGCCATGCTCAAGGAAATGGGCGTGGAATATGTCATTATCGGCCACAGCGAGCGCCGCCAGTATTTCGGCGAAACCGATGCCACCGTCAATCTGCGCACCCTGGCTGCCGTTAAGGCGGGCCTGACCCCCATCATCTGCGTGGGCGAGCGCAAGGAGGAGCGGGAAGCCGGCTATACCAATGCGCTGGTGGAATATCAGACGCTGATCGCCCTGAACGGCCTGACCGAAGAGGAAATCAAGCAGGTGGTTATCGCCTATGAGCCCGTCTGGGCCATCGGCACCGGCCTGACCGCTACCGATGAGCAGGCCAATGAAACCATCGGCGTGATCCGCGCCGCGATCTGCCGCAAGTATGGCCAGGAAGTGGCCGATGCCGTGCGCATCCAGTATGGCGGCAGCATGAATCCCAAGAATGTGAAGGGCCTCATGGCTCAGCCCGAAATCGATGGCGGCCTGATCGGCGGCGCGTCCCTGAAGGCCCCCGATTTCTCCCTGGTTGTCAATTACGATAAATAACGCCCGGGGAAGGGAACGGAAATAAATAATTGCGGGAGGAGACTTTTGCGTCAAAAGTCCCCTCCCGCGCCCTCCCGAAAACCAGGGGAAAGGAAAACGGGGATAAATAATTGCGGGAGGATGCTTTTGCGTCAAAAGCACCCTCCCGCACCCTCCCGAAAACCGGCTCTGGATGAAACAAAAAGAAAAAACCAGGTTGGATGCCAGTGAAGCAAAAAGACGCAAGTTGTAAAGAATAACGTAGCAATGCCCGCACCAAATGTGAAGGCGGTACTGGTTGTTCTAGCTGGGTTGAATGCCGGTGAAGCAACAGGAAACAAGGTATAAAGAATAACGCAGCAGTGCCCTCATCAAATGTGAAGGCATTGTTGCTTATTCGAACTGGTTTGGATGCTGATGCAGCAAAAGAAAACAATCCATAAGGAACAAAACAGCAATGCCCGTACCAAACGTGGAAGCATTGCTGTTGCTTTTCCAATCGTTATTCGTTTTTGCTGATCTGGCATTCAATTTGGTAAGAAAGCTCCACGAAACATCCAGAGCCGGTTTTCGGGAGGGCGCGGGAGGGGACTTTTGACGCAAAAGTCTCCTCCCGCAAAAACCCGTTTTTCCTCTGGGTTTTCGGAGGGGGTGCGGGGGAACCACTTTTGCTTCAAAAGTGGTTCCCCCGCATAATATTCACCGTTCCCCCGTTTTCCCCCGTTATTTGGTGGTCAGCAGGGCGCCGTAGCCCGGGAAGGGCCAGACGGATTCATCCACGATCATTTCGGCCTCATCCACCAGGCAGCGCAATTCCTGCATAGCCAGGAAGATGCCGTCCCGGCAATGGCGCGCCTGCTCCAGCGGAGGCTTGGAGGCATCCAGGGCCAGCACGCTTTCGTGGAGCGCTTCGGCCTTGGCGCTGATGGAGGTGAGGAGGAGGGAAAGCTGCCTGACCAGCTTTTCCTCGCAGGGCAATTCCAATTCGGGCAGGAAGGCGCGCTTGCTCAGGGCCGCCTCGGAAACCTGGCGGGAATAGCGGATGATGGCGGGGATAATTTCCTTATTCACGATATCCAGCATGGTATGGGCCTCGATGGAAATGATCTTGCAGTAGTTTTCCAGCTGGATTTCGTAGCGGCTGTACATTTCCTCCCGGGTATAGACCTTCTGCCGCTCAAAGAGCGCGATATTTTCGGGGCGGATGAAATAGGGCAGGGCATCGGGCACGCTGGGCAGATTGAGCAGCCCCCGGCGCTGGGCCTCCGCTCGCCATTCCTCGGAATAGCTGTTGCCGTCAAAGAGGATGCGCTTGTGCTGCACGATGGTATCCACCACGATCTGCTCCACCGCCGCCCGGAGATCCTCGGCCTGCTCCAATTGATCGGCAAATTCGCCCAGCACATCGGCCACGATGGTATTGATGACCACATTCGCCTCGGAAATGGACATGGCGGAGCCGGGCATGCGGAATTCGAATTTATTGCCGGTAAAGGCCAGGGGGGAGGTGCGGTTCCGATCGGTGGTATCCTTGGGGATGCGGGGCAGGGTCTTGACGCCGATATTCATTTCCGTCCGTTCCCCGGCCACATAGGCATTGTGATGCTCCAGGGCGTTCAGGATGGCCATCAGCTCGTCCCCCAGGAAAATGGAAATGATGGCGGGGGGCGCTTCATGGGCGCCCAGGCGATGATCATTCCCGGCGCTGGCCACAGAAATGCGCAGCAGATCCTGATGCAGATCCACCGCTTTAATAACCGCCACCAGGAAAAGCAGGAACTGGGCGTTTTCTGCCGGGGTCTCCCCGGGCTCCAGCAGATTCATGCCGGAATCGGTACTCATGGACCAATTGTTATGCTTGCCCGAGCCATTGACCCCGGCAAAGGGCTTTTCATGCAGAAGGCATGCAAAGCCATGGCGGGGGGCCACGCGCTTCATGATTTCCATGGTCAATTGATTATGATCGGTGGCGATATTGGCGGTGGTGAAAATGGGGGCCAATTCATGCTGGCAGGGCGCGGCCTCGTTATGCTCCGTCTTGGCCGATACCCCCAGCTTCCATAATTCCTCGTCCACCTCCCGCATAAAGGCGGCCACCCGGGGCTTAAGATTGCCGAAATAATGATCATCCAATTCCTGGCCCTTGGGCGGACGCGCCCCAAAGAGCGTGCGCCCGGTATAGATCAGATCCTTGCGCTTTTCGTATAGCTCCCGATCGATCAGGAAATATTCCTGCTCCGGGCCCACGGTGGCGGTTACCTTTTTTACATCATGATGCCCAAAGAGGCGCAAAATGCGCTTGGCATGATGATTCAGCGCCTGCATGGAGCGCAGCAGGGGCGTTTTTTTATCCAGCGCCTGGCCGCCATAGCCGCAGAAGGCCGTGGGAATGCAGAGGGTATTGCCCTTGATAAAGGCGTAGCTGGTGGGATCCCAGGCGGTATAGCCCCGGGCCTCAAAGGTGGAGCGCAGCCCGCCCGAGGGGAAGGAAGAGGCATCCGATTCGCCGCGAACCAGCTCCTTGCCGCTGAATTCCATGATGGCCCCGCCGCCCTCGATGGGGGAAAGGAAGGAATCATGCTTTTCGGCGGTGATGCCCGTCATGGGCTGGAACCAGTGGGTAAAATGGGTCGCGCCCTTTTCGATGGCCCAATCCTTCATGGTATTGGCAACCACGCTGGCCACCTCGGCATTCAGGGTGCGCCCCTCCACGATGGTGCGCTGCAAAATGCGATAGGTTTCCTTGGGCAGTCTCTGCCGCATTACGGCGTCATTGAATACCAGGCTTCCGAAGGTTTCCTGCAGGCTCATGAGGCAATCCCCTCCCGTTCGGCTTGAAAAAAGCATGACGCCGCGTAAACATACGCAGCGCCCATGCTGTTTTTGTTATTATAGGGGGAAAAATCCATTCTGTCAAGAGCGGCGGGGCAGATCAGCCCGGAATATAGCGGGCGCGCACCACATGATTCAGCTTGCCCAGGGCCGCCAGCAGCGTTTCATCCGGCTGCTGGGAAAGCTCCAGCACGGTAACGGCCATATCGCCCTTGCTTTTATTGAGCATATTCTGGATGTTGATGCCCCGTCCCGAAATCAGATTGGTGATATTGCTGACGATGCCGGGCACATTTTCATGAATCAGCAGCACGCGGCTGCCCTCGGGCATGCCCAGGAGGATTTCGGGCATATTTACGCTGTTGCGGATGACGCCCCGCTCCAGATAATCCCGGATTTCGTCTGCGGCCATTCCGGCGCAGCGCTCCTCGCTTTCGGGGGTGGAGGCCCCCAGATGGGGCAGGCAGACGGCCCCGGGGGCATCAAGCAGCACGGCGGAGGGAAAATCCGTCACATAGGCGGATAGCTGCCCCTCCTCCAGATGGCGGCGGACGGCGGCGGGATCGATCAATTCGCCCCGGGAAAAATTAAGGAGCCGCGCCCCCTTTTTCAGCCCCTGAAGGAAGTGATCATTGATCATGCCCCGGGTGCTTTCCGTCAGCGGCACATGCACGGTAATATAATCGGCCTCCCGCAGCGCCTCCTCCATGGATTCTGCCCGCCTGACCGCCCGGGAAAGAGCCCAGGCGTGGGCCACGGAAATATAGGGATCATAGCCGATCACCTGCATGCCGAAGCCCTGGGCGGCTGCATTTGCCACCAGCGCGCCGATGGCCCCCAGGCCAATGACCGCCAGCCGCTTGCCCCGCAGCTCCGGCCCGGCAAAGCGGCTCTTGCCCTTTTCCACCGTTTTTTCCAGGGCGGGATCCTCCCGGAGCGTTGCCGCCCAGGCGATGCCCCCTGCCAGATCGCGGCTGGAAAGAAGAAGACCCGCCATGACCAATTCAGCCACGGCATTGGCGTTTGCCCCCGGGGTATTAAAGACCACGATGCCCTGATGGGAGCATTTTTCGATGGGAATATTATTGACACCCGCCCCCGCCCTGGCAATGGCCAGCAGGCTTTCGGGCAGCTTGGTTTCATGCAGGCTGGCGCTGCGCACCAGCATGCCATCCGGCGTGGGCTCGTTTTCCGAAATGATATACTGCTCTGCGGACAGGGATTCGTGAATAACGGGGGAAATGGCATTGAGCAATTGAATCTTGAACATGATGGCCTCCTGCGGTTGTTTCCTTATTGCTGCATTTCAAAAGCCTTCAGCGCATCCACCAGCGCCTTTACGCCCTCCAGGGGCATGGCGTTATAGATGCTGGCACGCATGCCGCCTACGCTGCGATGGCCCTTGAGATTGGCCAGGCCCCGGCCGACGGCAAAGCGCAGGAAGGCGGCATCCGTATCCGGATTCCCGGTCACAAAGGGCACATTCATGATGGAGCGGCATTCCCGCTGTGCGGTGGCATGGAAAAGGCGGCTGTTATCCAGATAATCATAGAGCAGCGCGGCCTTTTCCTGATTCACCTTTTCAATGCCCTCTACGCCGCCCTGGCGCTCCAGCCATTCCAGGCAGAGACCGGCCACATAGATGGCAAAGGTATTGGGGGTATTGATCATGCTGTCGTTTTCCGCCTGGGCCACCCAATTGAGCAGCTTGGGGCAGAGGGGAGAGGCATGGCCCATCAGATCCCTGCGGATGATCATGACGCAGAGCCCCGCCGGGCCGATATTCTTCTGCGCCCCGGCGTAAATCACGCCGAATTTGCTCACGTCATAGACTTCGCCTAAGATATTGCTGCTCATATCGGCGGCCAGGGGCGCCTTGCTTTGGGGAAGCTCAGTAAAATGGGTGCCGTAAATGGTATTGTTGGTGGTGATGTGCAGATAATCCGCACTGTCATCCAAGCGGCCCTTCCAATCGGGAATGCGGGTGTAGCCCTCCTCCCGGGAGGAGGCGACGATGCGTACCTGGCCGTATTTTTCGGCCTCCTGGGCGGCAATATGGGCAAAATTGCCGCTGTCGATATAATCGGCCCGGCCGTTGCGCATCAGATTGAGGGGGACGGAGGCAAACTGCATGGTGGCCCCGCCGTGCATGAAAAGCACCGCATATTCCTCCGGGATGTGCATCAGGCGCACAAGACGGGCCTTGGCCTCTTCCAGAATTTCCAGATACATCTTGCTGCGATGGCTCATTTCCATCACGCTCATGCCGGTATCGGCATAAAGCGGCAGCTGCTCCTTCACCTTTTCCAGTACGGGCAGGGGCAGCATGGAGGGCCCGGGCGAAAAATTATACATCCGTTCAGCCATGAATTGGCACCTTCCTTTAGCATGATGTGGACAGGAGAATTTGCACGCGGGGCAGATTGCGCCCGCCGGGCAAAAACCGTACCATATATTTATTATGCGCTTTTCCGCGCTGAATTGCAAGAGTATTTCCGCACAAATACAGGGAAAGAACAGTGCGCCCCTCCGGCCCGGCATGCCGTCCTCTCCTGAAAAGAACAGGCGCAGACACGCAAAATGTACCATATCTTGTGTTTGTCGTATCCTGTCGAACGAAATATGGGGCGTTCGACAAGAATCGACAATATCTCTCATTGCAAACCCGGATTCGACGGCGTATGATAGAGTCGGCGGCGGAAAAAGAAGGGATACCCGGAATGCCGTCAAAAAAGGAGGAATTCATCATGAAAAACTGGAAGGTATCGTATCGTTATTATCGGTTTGCCCTGCTCCGGCGGCAGCTGGCCAGGGCCTATGACGAGGGGGATGAGGCGCTGATGCGGCGGCTGAGCCGGATGATTGACGCGGCCCAGCTGCAGCAGTGGCAGGCGCAGCAGGAAAAGAAGGACGCCGCCATCTGAGACCCGAAGGGGAATATACCTGAAAAGTATTGCAGAAATATGTGGATTTAAATTTTTTGCATCGCCTCTGTGCAATTGCGCGCAGAGGCTTTTTCGTGTATAATAGACAGCATATTGCATGATTCTGCAATTTTTATGCAGGGGCAGGGCGCGGGGCGCTGCTGCCCGGAGGATGGGGATACAAAGGAGGGATGCGCGTTGCAATTGATTCTTCGCTATGTCAGGCCTTATATGAAACGGGTTGCGGGGGGCATGACCTGCAAATTCCTGGGTACGATCATGGATTTATGCCTGCCCTGGCTGCTGGCCTATGTGCTGGATGAGGTGGTGCCCCTTGCGGAGCCCGGGCGCATTTATCTCTACGGCGGGCTTATGCTGCTCTGCTCGTTTCTGGCCTGGTCGGGCAATATTCTGGCCAATCGGGTGGCGGCCTCTGTGGCCCGGGATTCCACCCGCGCCATCCGGCATGATCTCTTTGGCAAGATCACCCGGCTGACCTCCCGGGAAATTGATCGTTTCACCATTCCCTCGCTTATTTCCCGCATGACCACGGATACCTATTATATCTACCGCATGATCGGCATGATGCAGCGCATCGGCATCCGCGCCCCCATCCTGCTCATTGGCGGCATTATCGTCACCATGACCCTGGATACAGCGCTTTCCGCCCTGCTGGTGGCCATGCTGCCCTTTATGGCGGCCATTGTCTGGTTCATTTCCCGGAAGGGCGTGCCCCTTTACAGCGCGCTGCAGAAGCATGTGGATAATCTGACCCGCATCGTGCGGGAGAATCTCAACGGCATTCGCATCATCAAGGCGCTTTCCAAAACCGAGGATGAAAAGAAGCGCTTTGCCGGGGTCAATGAGGCCGTGGCAGCCAGCGAAACAAAGGCGGCCTCGGTCATGGCTGTCAATTCCCCCACCATGCAGTTTCTGCTCAATATGGGGCTGGTGCTGGTGGTGGCGGTGGGGGCAAGGCGTGTGGATGCCGGGCTGACCGGCACGGGCAATATCATCGCCTTCCTTTCCTATTTTACCATTATTCTAAACGCCATGCTTTCCATCACCCGAATCCTGACCATGTATTCCAAGGCATTGGCCTCTGCCCGGCGGGTGGAGGAGGTGCTGAAGGGCCAGGAGGAAAGCGACCAGGGGGCGGCCTATCTGCCCGCGCCCGATGCACCCCATGTGGAATTTGATCATGTGACCTTTTCCTACAATAAAAAAGCCCCCGATCTGCAGGATATTTCCTTTTCCCTGCAGAAGGGGCAGCGGCTGGGCATTCTGGGCCCCACCGGCGCGGGCAAATCCACGCTGATCCGGCTGCTGCTTCGGCTGTATGATGCCGATGCGGGCAGCATCCGCATTGGCGGCACGGATATCCGGGAGATTCCCCTGGAAAGGTTGCGGAAAATGTTTGGCATTGTCTTCCAGAATGACGCCATTTTCCGGGGCACGATTGGGGAAAACGTGCGGCTGGGCCGGGAAATTTCCACAGAGGAAATGGAGCGCGCCCTGGCCGATGCCCAGGCATCCTTTGCTGCGGAAAAGGGCGGCCTGGCAGGCGAGGTAGTCTCCCGGGGCCAGAATTTTTCCGGGGGACAGCAGCAGCGGCTGCTGCTTGCCCGGGCGCTGGCGGGCAAGCCGGAAATCCTGATTCTGGATGACGCCGCCTCCGCCCTGGATTTCAAGACCGAGGCCAATCTGCGCAGCGCGCTGCGGGCGGGCTATCATGATACCACCGTGATTACCATTGCCCAGCGCATCAGTGCCATTATGCACAGCGATGTGATCCTGGTATTGGAGGAGGGGCGGCCCATGGGCGTAGGCACCCATGAGGAGCTGATGCGGGATTGTCCCCTCTACCGGGAAATTGCCCAATTGCAGCTGGGAGGTGAGCAGGAATGATGGGAGGCCCCCGCGGCGGCGGTATGCGCGGTATGCCCGGAAAAGGGCAGCATGTGGAGCATAAGCCCGTTAACAAAAAGGCGACGCTGCTTCGTCTGCTCAAATATATGATGCAGTTTCGTTATCTTTTGCTGCTGGCGCTGCTTTTAACCATTGTTTCCAATGTATTTTCCATGATCGGCCCCCGGCTTTCGGGCAATGCCATTGACTGCATTGCGGCGGAGGGGGGCGTGGATTTTGCGGGGGTAGGGCATTATGTGCTGCTGATGCTGCTGTTCTATCTGGCCTCCTCCGTGCTGTCCTATCTGCTGCAGCTGCTGATGGTGCGCATCAGCCGCCGGGTCACCCTGCGGATGCGCAGGGATCTGTTTGAGCGGCTCTGCGATATGCCGGTGGGCTTTATCGATACCCATCCCGTGGGCGATCTGATCAGCCGCATTTTCTATGATACCGATACCATCAATACCTCTCTTTCCTCGGATGTGGTGCATGTCCTGGCCAGCCTGATTACCATTGTCGGCTCGCTTGTAATGATGCTTTCCATTTCGCCGCCGCTGGTGCTGATTTTTGCGGTGACCATCCCCCTTTCCCTGCTCCTGACCACCTTCATCACCCGGCGCACCCAGCCCCTTTTCCGCCTGCGCTCCCGGAAGATGGGCGAACTGAATGATTTTTCCGAGGAAATGATTTCGGGCATGAAGACCATAAAGGCCTACAATCAGGAGGAAAATACCCTGGCCTCGCTGGATCAGCTGAATGAAGAGGTGGTTACCTCCTATTACAAGAGCGAGTATTATTCCTCCATTATGGGGCCCTCGGTGAATATGGTGAATAATCTTTCGCTCTCCCTGATCAGCGTCTTTGGCGCGCTGATGTTTATGAAGGGCAGCATTTCTCTGGGCAATATTTCCTCCTTTGTGCAGTACAGCCGCCGTTTTTCCGGCCCCATCAATGAAATCGCCAATATTTACGGGGAGCTGCAATCGGCCATTGCCGCCGCCGATCGGGTGTTCACGCTGCTGGATGAGCCCCTGGAAAAGGCGGATGCGGAAAATGCCCTGCCGCTGACCCAGGTGAAGGGCGATGTGGAAATGGAGCATGTCTCCTTCGGCTATGAAAAGGGCAAAACGGTGCTGAAGGATCTTTCCTTCCAGGCCCGCAGCGGCGCGCTGATTGCCATTGTGGGCCCCACCGGCGCGGGAAAAACCACGCTGATCAATCTGCTCATGCGCTTTTATGATATTGATTCCGGGCGCATTACCGTGGATGGCAAGGAAATTGATCAGGTGACCCGGGCCAGCCTGCGCCGGGCCTATTCCATGGTGCTTCAGGATACCTGGCTCTTTTCCGGCACCATCTATGATAACATCGCCTACGCCAAGCCCAATGCCACCCGGGAAGAGGTGGAGGCCGCCGCGAAGGCCGCCCGGATCCATCATTATATCATGAGCCTGCCCGATGGCTATGATACCGTGATCACCGATGACGGTGCCAATATCTCCAAGGGCCAGAAGCAGCTGCTGACCATCGCCCGGGCGATGCTGGTGGACGCCCATATGCTGATCCTGGATGAGGCAACCAGCAATGTGGATACCCGCACGGAGGTGCAGATCCAGCAGGCTATGCGCCGCCTGATGCAGAATAAAACCTGCTTCGTGGTGGCCCATCGCCTCTCTACCATCAAAAATGCCGATCTCATCCTGGTGGTGAAGGATGGCAACGTGATCGAGCGCGGCACCCATAAGGAACTGATGAAACAGCGCGGCTTCTACCGCGAACTTTACGATTCCCAATTCGCCTGAGGCAGGGAATGGGGGACAGGAGACGGGGACGGAGATTTTTTGCGGGAGGAGACTTTTGCGTCAAAAGTCCCCTCCCGCACCCTCCCGAAAACCAACTCTGGATGGATCATGGGTGGATAAACCAAGATGAATGCCAGATCAGCAAAGGAACGAAAGGTTTTGCTCTTCAAAGAAACTCCATCTCGTAAACCGGTGCTGGATGCTTCATGGGGGTTCTTGCCAAATTGAATGCCAGCGAAGCAGAGGGAAGAAAGGCATCGATCTTCAAAGAAACTTCATCTCGCAAACCGGCTCTGGATGGTTTATGGCAAGGTGTAACCAAATTGAATGCCAGCGAAGCAAGAGAGAGATAGTGGTAAGGAACAAAACAGCAATGCTTTCACCAAACGCGGAAGCATTGCTGTTGTTTTTTATTGCTATTCCTTTTTGCTGATCTGGCATTCAATTTGGCAGAAACCTGCCATGATCCATCCAGAGCCGGTTTTCGGGAGGGTGCGGGAGGGTGCTTTTGACGCAAAAGC
>CAZJUJ010000045.1:0-22568 GCA_964549135.1 uncultured Oscillospiraceae bacterium
ATGGATTTCTTTCACATAGTTGAATGCCAGTGAAGCAATAGAAAACAAACGATAACGGGAAAACCAGGTTGAATGCCAGTGAAGCGATAGGAAACAAGCGATAAAGAAAAACCAGGTTGAATGCCAATGTAACAAAAGAAAACAAGTTGTAAGAAACAAAACAGCAATGCTCTCACCAAACGTGAAGGCGTTGCTGTTCTCTTCTCTATTCTATTCTTTTCTTTTTTGCTGATCTGGCATTCAATTTGGCAGGAGCCCTCCATGAAACATCCAGAGCCGGTTTTCGGAAGGGGTGCGGGGGAACCACTTTTGACTCAAAAGTGGTTCCCCCGCAAATATTCCTTCCCGGTTCCCGGGTTTTCGGATTACTTTTCCAGGGAAGCGTCCACCTGCTCCTGCACGGATTCGATCAAAGCATCGATACCGGCGGCCTGGAGGGCGCTGCGGAACTGCTGCACGGTTTCTTCGACGTCATCGACGATACCGTAAGTGATGAGGGGCATATACTGATCCACCACTTCGCAGACGGCGGCGTATTCAGCGCTCACATCGGAGGAATCGAAGGAGAAGGCGGCCAGGGGATAGATCTTGGCGATATCGAGCTTATGCTGGCTGATTTCCTCGACCTGGGGATCCCAATTGGCAGAGGGATAATCGTATTCGGAAATGCGGCAGCCCCACATATTGGTGAAGAAGGTAATATCCTTGCCCTCTTCCAGTTCTTCCTCGGGGATTTCCTGGCGGACGCCGTTTTCATCCAGCAGATAGTTTTCGTTCTCGATGCCGTACTGCATCAGGCGATAGAGGTAGGGATCGGAATAGTAAAGATCCAGGAACATCAGGGCCCGCTCAGGATTGCTGCACTTATAGCTCAGGGCGATGCAGTCATTGGCGGGGTTGATGGTGAAGAGGTTGCCGCTCTGATCGCAGGGGGAGAAATAGGCCACGCGGGCGGTGGTGTTGCCGTCCTCTTCCCACTGGTCGTAGCAGTTATGGGTGAAGCCCTTGGTATAGCTTTCGGTGTGCGCTCCGTACAGGGCGGTCTTTCCGGCGATGAAGAGGGCCTCCACATCATCCGTGCAGTTCAGCACATCGGTGTTGTAGATCTTGCTGTCATACCATTTCTTCATCATGTTGGCAAAGCCGTACATCACATCATCATTGAAGATGGGGGAAGAAACGGTATTGGTTTCGGGGTTATAGCTGAGGATAAAGGTAAAGCCGGTGGCAAGATCCAGGTACATTTCCTGGGTATTGGCGGTCAGATAGGTGTAGAAATTTTCGGCGCGGTTATTATGGGTGTAGAAGGCGCGGATATCGGCGGGAATGGTGCCGGTTCCGGCGGCGGCCTGCACCTTGGTCAGGTATTCATCCAGCTGGGTAAAGGAGGTGATGGGCTCGGTGATGCCCACTTCTTCGGCCCAGTCCGCCCGGTAGGCATAGCCCTGATCCGTCCACTGGGAGAACCAAAGCTGGGGGATATAGAGCAGCTGGCCGTCATATTTCAGGGCCTCCCACTCTTCTTCGCTCAGCCGGGCATAGATATTCGGCGCATAAACCGGCAGCAGCTCGCTCAGATCCATATAAGCGCCGGCCTTGCAGTTCGTCCACAGATCCAGCCACGTTCCGGCATCCACGATATCCAGCCCGTCGCCGGAGACCAGCTTCAGATTGTAATTGGTTTCCCAATCGTTCCAGGTCAAAAAATCGATGTTGACGGCGCAATTGAGCTTTTCCTTCAGATATTCATTCCAGGTATCCTGCACATGGAGGAGGAAGGTCATATCATCGGGGGGATTGCCGGGGGAAAGCAGATTGATTTCGACGAATTTCGAGGTATCTGCTTCCGCCAGGGCAAAAGAGGAACAGAGAGACAGGAGCATGACGCCTGCCAGAACCAGGGATAAGAGCTTCTTCATGGGGAAACCTCCTTTTATTTTTCACGCCCTTCTGGGCGCAGGATACGATGGAAAATCAGCCCTTGACGCTGCCGATGGTGATACCGGCGATGAAATAGCGCTGCACAAAGGGATAGACGAAAATGATCGGCAGGGTGGAAACGACAGCGATGGCCATTTTCAGGGATTCCGAGGGCAGCTTGCTCCGGTCGATGTAGGTGGAGGCCTTGTCTGCCGCCGATTTGAGGAAATTGGCCGTATTGAGCGCATTGTACAGATACAACTGCAGGGGCAGATAGCGCACCTTCGTTGTGGAAAGATACAGGGAGGCGTTATACCATTCATTCCAGTAGCCGATGGCCAGGAAGAGGCCGATGGTGGCCAGCGAGGGCGTCATCAGGGGCAGAATGACCCGCATGAAGATGGAAAAATCGTTGGCCCCGTCAATCTTGGCCACCTCGGCCAATTCGTAGGGAATGCTCTTGAGGAAATTCTTGATCATGAAAATATTCCACGCGCTGAGCATGTCGGGCAGCAGAACGGAAAAATAGCTGTTATTCAGATGCAGATAATTGACCATCAGCAGATAGGAGGCCACGATGCCGCCGCTGAAAAGCGTGGTGAAATAGATAAAGAAGGTGATGGTGTTCCGGTATTTGAAATCGGGCCGCCACAGGGCATAGCCGGTCATGGCGGTGAGAAACAGCCCCGCGCCCCCGCCTACGATTACCAGCCCCACCGTGACCAGAAAGGAGCCCAGCAGCGTTTCCCAGTTCTTGAAGAGGGATTCATAGGCCAGCAGCGTGAAATTCTGGGGGTAAAACTGATACCCGTTTACCACCAGAAGGGATTCATCCGAAAAGGAGCCGGAAATCACCATGATCAGCGGCAGGATGCACAGAAGGGAAAACAGCGAAACAAAGACATAGCCGATGCCCGCGATGAGGGAATGGGAGCGATCCCTTCCCCGCTCATTGGCAAGAAAGGCGGATTGGAGATTCTTTTCCCTTGTGGATGAATTGCTGGTCATTTTTCTTCACCTCTCCTTATCAGAACAGCGCATAATCCGGCTCAAAGCGCTTCACCAGATAATTGGAAAGCAGCACCAGGAAGAAGCCGAAAACCGATTGATAGAGCCCCACTGCGCTGCCCAGCGAGAAATTGAAATTATTCTTGATGGAGCGGTAGACATACGTTTCGATAATATCCGTGGTCGGCCAGAGCCGGGAATTCATGGAGCCGACGATATTATAAATGATGCCGAAATTGCCGTGGAGAATGCCGCCGATGGCAAAGAGCTGGAGGATGACGATGGTGGGCACCAGAGCGGGCAGATAAATATACCAGATCCGCTGGGCCGCATTGGCGCCATCGATGCTTGCGGCCTCCGCCGTTTCCATGCTGACCCCCAGCAGCGAGGTGAAATAAATGATGGAGCCGTAGCCCGTGCCCTGCCATACCACGCAGGCCACGATGATATAGGGCCAGACGGAGGGCGTGGCGTAGAAATTCACCGGCTGCCCGCCAAAGGCCTGGATGAGATGATTGGCCATGCCGTAATCATAATTGAAGATATTGTAGACGAACAGGCCCACCAGCACCTGCGAAATGAAATAGGGGATGAACATAAAGGTCTGCGTGACCTTGCGGAATTTCATGCTGCGGATTTCATTCAGCAGCAGGGCGATGGCAATCTGCAGGATATGGCCCACCACCTGAAAGGCGATGTTGTAGAGAATGGTGTTCTTTGTCAGTTCGGCCAGCTTGCCCGAGGAAAACAGATAGACAAAATTCTTCAGCCCCACAAACGGACTGCCGAAAATGCCCTTGGCATACTTATAATCGATAAAGGCCAGATACACGCCCGGCATGGGCAGATAGGCAAAAACGATAAAATACACCATGGCCGGTACGCACATCAAAAGAAGCACCTTATTCTTCCGCAGGTCTGTCAGGCTCCTTCTCAGGCGCATGCCCACCAGCTTGCCTGCGCCCGCATATCCATCGGCATTTTTCATTCTCCCTCTGCTCCTTTTCACAATTATTTTCATAAACGATATGAAAATGTATTGACATCTCTGACGGCGCGAATTATAATCATTCTCGGACGACAATGCGATTATATGGCATTTATGGTCGATTGTCAACAGGAATCGGAAATTTTTTCAAAAAAGTGAGGGTTTTATGTGAAATCATTTTCACACGAAATGCCGCAGCTGGTCTTCGATCACGAGGAAAACGGCTACGGGCTGCATCAGTTCCAGTATGATGTGGATCGGGACAGGTATTTCTGGTATTACCGGCGCGGCGTCTATGAGGGCGCGGCGCGGGATGATCATTTCTGTGAGCGTCCCGGGAAGGGCTTTTCCTTCCGCTTTGCGGGCAGCGCCATTTCGCTGATGGGTCTGCGGGGCCCGGATCAGGGAATGGCCAATTGCGCCGTGGACGGCGTCAGCATCTGCCAGGTGGATCTCTACAGCCCGGAATATGCCGTCGGCGAAATCTTTTCCTTCCAGCCGGAAACGGCGGGGGAGCATATCCTGCGGATTTCGGTAGCGGAGGAGAAAAATCCGCTTTCGGCGGGGCGCTTCGTTTCTGTTTCGTCTGCGCGGGTGACGCCCCTTCTCAGGGAAAACGCCTGCCCGCTTTCCCGCCTGGATGCGGCGCTCCGGGCCGCGGGGGCTTCTCCCTCCGGTCAGGGCTGGCTGTTTTCCGAGGAAAGCGAGGCCGAGCTTCTGCTTTACGGCATGGCCTTCCGCTTTTCCTGGGAGGGCGCGGAGAAAATCCGCGTGATCGGGGGCGATGCGGGGCTCATGGAGGCGACGGAGACCTATGATGCGGTCTTTTCCCGGAATGGGTATCACTGCGTGCGCCTCCTTGTGCCGGCTGGAACGCTTTTATTGGGCGTCACGGCGGCCCAGAGCGCGGAATGCGATGATTACAGCCAGCATGCCCGGCAGAGCGCGGCCTTTTCCTGCCGCTATGAGGGGGCGTGGACGCTGGATGAAGAGGCCATGGGCTATCTTGGGGCATGCCGGGCGGCGGCGGAGAGCTTTCCCGCTTCCGTTTCCCTGTGCTTCTCTGGGGCGCAGCTATCGGTAGAGGGCAGCGCGGATGCTGCCGTTCTGGCTCGCTGGGAAATCGACGGGCAGGAAATTTCCCCGGCGCAGCCCGCCCTATTCCCCCTGCGCACCCCGCTGCTTGAGGAGGGCGAGCACACCGCCTCTCTCACCCTGCTGGGCCAGGGCCATGCAGAGCTGGGCAGATGGTCGCTTCTGCGCTTTGCCCCGGCGGAGGGCGAGGTTCGGGTGCTGCCGGAGCAGACCTTCCAGGAAATCGTCGGCTTTGGCGCATCCTCCGGCTGGACGATCAACCCGGTCTGCAAGGAATGGAAGGAGGAAAACCGCCGGAAAATCGCCGATTATCTGTATGATGCCGGAAAGGGCATCGGGCTGACCTGCTTCCGCTATGATCTGGGCGCGGGCAGCGAAATCAGCGATAACGAGCGGATTCAGGGCACCTTCCGCTGGCGCAAGACGGAAACCTTTAAGGCCGCGCCCGATGCGCCCTATGATTTTTCGCGCAACAGCGGCCTGACCTGGATGATGCGGGCAGCCAGGGAGCGCGGCGCGGATTGCTGCACCGCCTATATTCACAGCGCGCCCTTCTGGATGACGGTAAACGGCCATACCCAGGGCGATCGCGGGGAGCGCTGCTCCAATCTGCTTCCGGGGAAGGAAGGGGAATTGGCGGCATTTCTTCTGGATATTCTTGCGCATTTCCGGACGGAAATGAAGCTGCCCTTTGATTACATCAGCCCGGTTAACGAGCCCGGCTGGGATTGGCAGTATCCGGGCGTGCAGGAAGAGGGCTGCCATATGGAGCAGGATGAGGTATGGCGCGTTCTTACTGCCGTGCGGGAGGAAATGAAAAAGCGCGGGGAGCCCTGCGAGCTGTTGGGCCCGGAGGTGGAAACGGTGGATGCCCTCACCCGCATGCTGCCCTATATGACCGAACAGGAAAACTGCCAGGATGTGCTGCGGGGGAATATCACCGCCCATTCCTACTATACGGATATGTTTGAGGAAATGGGCATCTGCTTCAGGAAGGAATTGCAGCGGGAGATGGAAAAGGCCGGGACGTACCGCTACTGGCAGACGGAATACTGCCTGATCGGCGCGGGCCGCGGCGAATGCCGGGATTTTGGCATCATGCCCGCCCTCTGGCTGGCGCAGACCGTGCATTATGATATGACGCTGCTGAACGCCTGCTCCTGGCAATGGTGGCTTTCCCTGTCCACGGGGGATTTTGACTACAAGGATGGCCTGCTCTACACCGATTGGCGCTATCCCGGCGATGAGGAAAACGTGATGCCCTCCAAGATGCTCTGGGCGCTGGGGCAATACAGCCGGTTCATTCGCCGGGGCGATCGGCGGGCGGCATGCCGGGCCGATCTGCCGGATGATGTGCTGGTCAGCGCGTACCTGAAAAAGGATGCGGGGAAGGCAGTGCTTGTCTTTGTGAATATCGCCTCGTCCGATCGGCTGATCAGGCTTCCCCAGGCCCGGGAAACGGCCCTGTTCCTGACGGATGATCTGCCGGGCCGCGATATTGCCCCGGCGGATCAGTATCGCTGCGGAGATACCGTGGTGATTCCCCGCCAGTCTGTAATGACGGCTTTGGTAACCCTATAAATTATAATACATCATTAAACGGAGGAAAAGAACATGGCAAAGATGAAAGCGGTAATCACGGTAGCCCCCGGGAAGAGCGTCATTCGGGAGATTGAAAAGCCGGTAATGGATGACGATTCCGTCATGATCAAGATCAAGTACTGCGGCGTATGCCATTCCGAGCATTGGGATTGGGCGCATTGCCAGCAGGAAACCGGCTTTGGCCATGAGCCCATGGGCGTGATCGTAGAAGTGGGCAAGAACGTAAAGGATTTCAAGGTGGGCGATCGGGTCAGCGGCCTGTGGGGCAGCACCCTGCCCGGCGCGGGCGCCATGGTGGAATATTCCGTGGCCAACGTATCCAAGAGCACGCTGATCAAGCTGCCCGATGATATCCGGGATGAGGATCTGATCGTGGAGCCCCTCTCCTGCATGTTCAGCGCGGTAAGCAAGGTGGAATGCTCCATGCCGGGCACCCGCGTGTGCGTGGTAGGCTGCGGCTATATGGGCTGCGGCGCTATCAGCCTACTGAGAATGCGGGGCTGCCGGGTGACGGCGGTGGATATCCGCGAAAGCAGCCGCCAGGATGCGCTGAAATACGGCGCGGAGGAGGCCCTGAGCCCCGAAGAAGCCATTGCCAAGTATATTACAGCCTATAAGGGCGAAAATCAGCTGGAGGCCGGCTTCGAAGTGGTCTGCGAATGGGCGGAAACCAATGAATCGCTGGATCTGGCCATCCGGCTGACCAAGATGTGCGGGCAATTGTGCGTGGGCGCGTATCATACCGGCCCCAAGCGGGAAGTGGATATGCAGACCCTGGGCGTCAAGGCCATCCGTCTCTACAACACCCATCCCCGTGAATGGTGGCTTTCCGTAAACGGCGCGCATAACAGCGTGGAAATGCTGGAGAGCGGCCAGTGGAAGTATCGGGATATCCCCACCATGGTGTATCCCATGGATCAGTTTGACCGCGCTCAGGCGGAGCTGGAGACCAAATTCGGCCATCATATGAAGGCTGTTATCAACATGGAAATGGAAACCGGCACGCCGTATCTGGCCAAGTAAGCAGAAAAAAAGCAGGGAAAACGGGGGGCTTCCTCCGTTTTCCCTGTATGCATCCAGGGGGCTGCTTGGCCCCGGCCATTATTTTTTCCAAATAAGGAGAAGCATATGAAAATCGCAATCGGCAGCGATCATGTGGGCTATCAGCTGAAGCTGAAAACCATCGAGCATCTCAGGCAGCTGGGCCATGAGGTGCAGGATGTGGGCACGGACAGCCAGGAGCGCTGCAATTATCCCGTTTATGGGCAGCGGGCAGCCCTGTTAGTGGCAGGGGGCCAGGCGGACAGGGGCATTCTGATCTGCGGCACCGGGGTGGGCATTTCCCTGGCCGCCAACAAGGTAAAGGGCATCCGCGCCGTGGTATGCAGCGAATCCTATTCCGCCGCCCTGTCCCGGGCGCATAATAACACCAATATGCTGGCCTTTGGCGCCCGCGTGGTGGGTGAAGCCGTGGCCATGCAGATTGTGGATGCCTTCCTGACCACGGAATACGAGGGCGGCAGGCATCAGACGCGTATTGATATGCTGGCCGCCATTGAGCGGGGAGAGGTGGTAGAATGAGGCTCGGCATCGATATCGGCGGCACCAAGGCCAATATTCTGCTGCTGGATGCGGATGAAAGCATCCGCCTGTCTGACCGCGTTGAAACGGGCACATCGGAAAATTGCGAGGGCACCATCCGGCGCATCTGCGGCCGGCTGGAAAACATGCTGGCGCAGGTAGGCCTGACGGCAAAGGATATTGCCTTTGCGGGGGCAGGCGTGCCGGGCACCGTCGATCCCACCGGCAGCATCGTTGTAAACGCCCCCAATCTGGGCTGGCAGAATGAGCCCGTCAGCGCATATTTTGAAAAATATGCCGGGCTTCAGGTGACGCTGGTGCAGGATACCCGCGCCGCGGCCTGGGCGGAGGCCCGGAAAATGCCCGAAAGGAAATGCGTGGTCTGCGTGACGCTGGGCACGGGCATCGGCTGCGGCATCGTGCTGAACGGGCATATCTGGCATGGCGCGCTGGGCACAGCCGGGGAAATCGGGCATATTCCCGTGCTGCCGGGCGGGCGCAGATGCAACTGCAGGAAAACGGGCTGCATGGAGGCCTATGCCTCGGGCACCGGCCTTGGGAAAACAGCCCGGGAGAGAGAAATTGCCGAGGATTGCCAGGGCCTCTTCCGTTTGGCCCAGGAGGGCAGCCCTGCGGCCCGGGCGGCCATTGACGAGGCGGTTTGCTTTGCCGCCCAGGCGCTGACCGCCGTTGTCAATATCCTTTCGCCGGATGCGCTGCTTTTCAGCGGCGGCCTGGCGGAGCAGAAGGAGCTTTTTGTTGATCCGATCATGCGGAAGCTCAAGGAAATGGCCTATGCCCAGGCCATGGATGAAAAGCTGCTTGTGGGCATGGCCTCTCTGGGCGGCAACGCCCCGGCGATTGGCGCGGCCTTCCTGGATGAATCGGAGGCATGACGCGGGGCTGAAGGAATCATCCCATATAATAAGAAGGAAGAAAGCCGCTCTGCCGCCGGGAAAAGGGAAGGAAAATGCCCCGCCCGGGCAGGCGGCTTTCTGCTTTTTCCATTCCGCATGACGGGAACGGGAGAAAAAGGCTTGATTTTGCGCATCGAATCGGCTATAGTAGAGACGGGCCGTTTTCGCCTTTCGGGGGAACGGCGCCGGAGAATGAACCCATGCTTCGATCGGTGGGGCATGGCTGGGGGAATGGCGGATGAGAAATGTAACGATCAAGGATGTGGCCGCGTGTGCCGGCGTTTCTGCGGCGTGCGTATCGCGTGTGCTGCGGGGCAATGGCTATGTTTCCGAAGAAAAAAGGAAAAGGGTGCTGGATGCCGTTCAGCAGCTCGGCTATCGTTCCCTGGCGGAGCAGCCCGCCATCCTCCGGGAAAATATGGGGGCCCGTTTCATTGCGCTCTTTACGCTGAATAATTCCCACCCGCTCTTCTGCCGCATATCGGAAAATATCTCCCGGATCGCCTGCGCCGAGAAATGCTATACCGCCATGATTTATGTGCATGCGGGCATGACGGGGGAGGAACTGAAGGAGCAGATGGAGGATCTGCTGCAATTGGGGGCCAGGGGCTTTATCTTTAACGCCCTGTCCGACGCCATTGATTTTTTCCCCATCCGCAAGTATCTCCAATCCCTGTCGGTGCCGCTGGTGATGATCGAAAGAACGGCGGATATTTTTAATATCAGCAAGATTCTGATCAATGCCCGGGAGGCACTGTTTCTGGCGGTGCAGCATCTGGCCAGAAATAACCACAAAAACATTCTTTTTATCGGGCCGGAGGCGCTGACCAGCGTGGAAAAATCCCGGTATGAGGGCTTCCAGTACGGCCTTGAGGCCTTTGATCTATCCCAGGGGGCGGCTTATTTCCCCGTTCCGCGCTATACCGCCCTGGCGGGCGAAAACGCCATGACCGAATATCTGAAGGGGCATCCCCTGCCGGATGCCATTATCGCCGCCGATGAAATCCTGCTGGGCGTGATGCGGTATTTTTCCGAAAAGGGGATCCGCGTTCCCGGGGATGTATCGCTGATTGGGCTGGATAACACCTTTTCCGCCCAGACGATTCCGCCGGTTACTACCCTGGCCTTCCCTGAAAAGCAGATGGGCAGCATTGCCGTGGATATGATCCTGCATGGGGACAGCGAAAGCGAGGTGCATACCGCCCGGGAGGTGCGGCTTTCCCCCTATCTGATCGAGCGGGCCTCCGTTTGCTGCCGTTCCCGGGAATGAGCAGCGCCGCCTTTGGGGCGATGGCATGGAGCAAAATGCCGCCGCCCTTTTCTTTTATTCTTTTTTCAGGGAATGTGGCGTTTTGCCCATGTATTTTTTAAAGACCCGGCAGAAATAGGAGCAATCCCGGAAGCCCACGGCCTCGGCGCAGTCGCTGACGCTGATGGGGGTATTGATGAGCATTTCCGCCGCCCGATCCAGGCGAATCTGCAATTGGCAATGATAGGGCGAAACGCCGAAGCGGGCCTTGAAAAGATGCAGAAAGCGATTGCGGCTGACATAGCACATGCCCGCATACAGCCCCAGATCAATGGGCTCCCGGAAATGCTGCTGCATGTAGGCGCGCACCCGATCCAGCCCCTCATGATTGGGGCCGGGCAGGGCAACGCGGCTGGCGCTCTGCATGATCATGGAAAGCAGCAGCAGCAATTGGCTTTCGCTGATCCGGTCGCTGTAGGGCTCCTTGGCGAAATGGGCGTTCTGCAGGCGATGAAAGGCCTGCTCAAATTCCTGGGGCTGATGCATGCGGATCACCGCCGCCCGTCCCTGATTCAGGGGAGAGAGCATGGCGCAGGCCGTGCCGGAAAAATGCGTCCAGAGCAGCAGCGTCTTTTCCCCCCGGCGGAAATAATAATGCTGGCGCATCCGGGGGAAATAGAGAATCAGGCTGCCCGGGCCTACGGCAAATTCCTGCCCATCCTCCTCATAATAGCCCATGCCCTGGCTGATATACTGAATGGCATAATCCACCCGGCCCTTTTCCCGCAGGGTATCCGAATCGCGCTCATAGAGCCATTGCCCGCCGCAGCTGTTGACACAGAGATATTCGCTGGATTCGTATTCGGAGGAATAAATTTCCGCCATGGGGAGCCCCCCTTCCCTTGATCTGCATGGGATAGTATAATCCGCTGCTTCAGGGCTGTCAATAACAGGATTGTCCTATTTTTCGCCATTCCTGTTGCTTTACGGACGGGAAAAGGGGCGATATAATGAAAACAGAAATATCCTATCATACATGGCATAGCCAGAAGGAGAAATCACCGATGCTTGAAACCAGGATTCTTTCTTCCCTGCACAAGGTAGCTCCCCAGCATTGCCCGGAAGCGCCCCTGACCGCCCTTTCCGGGCTGCAGAATGAGCCCCTTTCCTTCCAACTGGCCTATAAGCTGGCCCCCGGCGAATTCCGCACCCGCCCCATTTATCCCCGGGTGGAAAGCGAATTGCCGCTGAATATGTATTCCGTGGGCTATGTGCCGGTGCTGCATACCGATGTGGGCATCCCCGATACCCCCGCTCCCGGCGGCCTTGTCGGCGATATTCTTCTGCCCAAGAAGATCAATCCCGAACTGGAGCATAAGGGCTATCCCTGGCAGACCATGTATTTTGAAAAGGGCGAAAAGGTCACGCTGAACGCCGCCAATGATGCCTGGCAGGCCCTGTGGTTCACCGTCAATGAAGACGGCAGGACCATCGCTCCCGGCAGCTATCCCATCCGCATTTCCCTGTATGATTCCTTTACCGGCGAAAAGCTGGGAGAAGACAGCATCGAAATCAATGTGATTAGCGCCTCTCTTCCCAAGCAGCGGCTCAAGTATACCAACTGGTTCCATTGCGATTGCCTGGCGGATTTCTATCATGTGGAAATCTTCAGCGAGCCCTTCTTTGAAATCATGCGGGGCCAGGTGGCCTGCGCCGTCAAAAACGGCATGAACATGATCCTCACCCCCTTCTTCACCCCGCCCCTTGATACCCCCGTGGGGGATGAGCGCATGACCGCCCAATTGGTGAAGGTCTATCAGATCAACGGCGTTTATTCCTTTGATTTTTCGCTGCTGAAGAAATTCCTGGATATCTGCCGCCAGGAGGGCATGGAATATTTTGAGCATTCCCATCTTTTCACCCAGTGGGGCTCCAAGGCCGCGCCCAAGATCATGGCCACCGTGGACGGGGTGGAAAAGCGCATCATGGGCTGGGATACCCCGGCCGACGGCCCGGAATACACCGCTTTCCTGGATGCCTATCTGCCTGCGGTAAAGAAATTCCTGGCGGGCGAGGGCCTGGAGGGCAAGGTGCTTTTCCATATTTCGGATGAGCCCGATGACAAGAATGCGGATTATTACCGCAAGGCCAAGGCGGTTGTCAGCCGTCATCTGGCGGGCGCGCTCTGCGGCGATGCGCTTTCCCATTATCTGTTCTATGAGGAGGGCCTGGTGGAAACCCCCATCGTGGCCACCCATCATATTGAGGAATTCCTGGGCCGCTGCGATCATCTCTGGGCCTATTATACCGGCGGGCAGATTCAGGATGGCCTGGGCAATCGCCTGCTGATCACCCCGCCCGAGCGCAACCGCGTGCTGGGCCTGGAAATGTATGCCCATCATATCGAGGGCTTCCTCCATTGGGCCTACAATAACTATTATGATCTTCTGAGCCAGGGCCTCTTTGATCCCAAGTTCAATCCCTGCGGCTACAACAATAACCCCGGCACCACCTACATGGTCTATCCCGGCGGGGATGGCCAGCCCCTCCAGTCCACCCGCCAGAAGGTATTTGCCGAGGGTATTCTGGATATCCGCGCCCTGGAGCTGCTGGAAAGCCTGGCGGGCCGGGCAGCCTGTGATGAACTGCTGGAAAAGCATTTCGGCAAGGTAGATTTCCATACCGCGCCCCGGAATCCCGAGCATCTGCTGGCCTTCCGCCGGGAGGTCAACGAGGCTATTGCAAAAAAGCTGCAATAATGCGATAATAGAGGCCGAGCGAAGCTTTCGCTGAGGCAGAAAACAGGGAGGAATCGCCTGGAAAGCCGGGCGGTTCCTCCTTCTTTACTTCCTTGCAGGAAAGGAGCAGAGGAGATAATGACCGAATACAGGCGCGGAGAAGCCCGGGAGGAATGGGAGATTCTGGATTTTATCAATCTGGTGTTCAGCCAGAGCAGCCGCCCCCATCATTTTGAGGAATTGCTGCCCAAGGTCTACGGCAGGCCCGGCTTTGCGCCTCTGCATTATCTAGCCCGGCAGGAGGGCCGCCTCTGCGCCGCGGTGGCGGTGCTGCCGGGGGAAATGCGGCTGGGGGACGGAGAGAGCCTGAAATACGGATATGTGGGATCTGTTTCCGTGCATAGCCGGTATCGGGGCCAGGGGCATATGCAGACGCTCATGCGCAATTGGATTGCCGATTGCCGGGCGGCGGGCTATGATCTATTGGCCCTGGGCGGCCAGCGCCAGCGCTACGGCTATTACGGCTTTGAGCAGGGCGGCGCGGTGTATGATTTTTCCGTTACGGCTGCCAATATTCGTCATGGGCTGAAGACGGCGGAGGCGGGGCAGATATCCCTGCGGGAAATCACCGATCCTGCCGATTCTGCCCTGGATGCCATGTATGCCCTGTATCAGCGGCAGGAAATGACGGGCCGCCGGGAACGGGAAAAATTTCTTGCTGTGATGCAGAGCTGGCATAACGCGCTTTACTGCGTGGAGGAAAAGGAAACGGGGAAATGCCTTGGGTATATCAGCGCCGGGCAGGGCGATATATACGAACTGGCGCTGGCGGAGGAAAGCCTGCTTCCCGGGGTCATGAAGGCCTGGAGCGGCCTGCAGAAGGGCGCCGCCTTTTCCGTTTCCGTGCCGCTGCATCAGCGCGGGCGGGCGGAGGCCATGAAGGCATTTGCGGAAAATACGCAGATCCGGGATGACGAAATGCTGCTGATTCTCAACTGGCCGCGGGTGCTGGAAAGGCTGCTGGCCTTTAAGGCGGCGCGGCAGCCCGTATCGGATGGCAAAATGTGCTTTGAAATTGCGGGAGAGGGGCGGTTTTTGCTGTGCGTGCAGGGCGGCAGGGTTTCCGTGCTGCCCACGGAGGAAGCACCGGAAAAAAGCTTTACCCCCCGCTCGGCGGTGGAATTTTTCTTCAGCGCCTATGGCGCACTGCGCTTTTCCTGGGATGCGCCCGGGGGCTGGCTGCCCCTGCCGCTCCATATTCCCTCGGCGGATAAATTCTGATGCGGAAGCGCCGGCAGCGAAAAATTTACCGCTTTGGGGCTTTTCAGAAAATCCAAAATCCGCTATAATCAGGGCTGAGCGGCGTCTGTCCGCTTGCGAACCATGCTTTTTTGAGAAACTGAGGGAGGGCCTATGAAACGATTTTCCTGCGTGCTGCTTTGCCTTGCGCTGATGCTTTCTGCGCTGCCGGGGCTGGGCGAAATCTATGTGGATCAGGAGCCGCCGGCGGATTGGGCGGAACGGGAGCTGATGCGGCTGACCGTTTTCCGCACCGGGGAGAGCGACTGCATGCTGCTTGAGGCGGGCGGCGAGGCCATGATGATTGACGGCGGCGCCAACAAATGGCGGGAAAAGCTCCGGGATGCGCTGGCGGAGCGCAATATCCAGCACCTTCAGTATATCTACAGCACCCATCCCCATGATGATCACATCGACGGCCTGTACCGCCTTATGCAGTACGGCGTAACGGCGGATGCATTCGTATCGGTCTTTGCGGAGGATTTCCGCAATGATCTGCATGCCCGCACGGTCAAGCAGGCCGGGGAATCGGGCATTCCCTATCGCCAGCTTTATTCCGGGGATACCCTTTCCCTGGGCAATGCGGTGCTGACCATTTACCGCTGGGAGGAGGGCACCACCATCAACGCCCTTTCGCCCCTGACCCGGGTGGAATACGGTGATTGCTCCATGCTGCTGACGGCGGATATTACCGGCCTGGCCCAGCGCTATTTTCTGGAAAAGCTGCCGGAGGAAGTGCTGAAGGCCGATGTGGCCAAATTTCCTCATCATGGGCTGACGCCCTTCGTGACCGAATTTCTGGATGCCGTGGATGCGGGCTTCCTTTTTGCCACCAATTACCGGAATGATAAGGTCAGCAAGGCCAGAAATCAGGCCAATTACCGAAAGCTGCCCGTGAAATTTTCCGGGGAGGGCACCATCATCCTGGAATGCGACGGTACGGATTGGTATATTCGCCAGACGCTGAAGGAATTTTAAGCATCGGCGCGCTTTTTCCCGAGGCAGGGAAGCATGCCTTTGGGAAGAAGGGGCGGGAGGAACCGGCGGGCCGCGGCCCTTTGGCGCCGCGCCCTTCCTTCCTTTTTGGGGAGAGACGGTCTGCTTTTCTCTGTGTCCGGGGTGTAAATTTTCGCGGGTGGCTTTTATATGCGGGGTTTCTGTGCTATAATGAATTCCTGGACCGAAAGGAGGAAGGGCCCATGGCAAAATCAAGACGCGCTTCACGGCGCAGCAGGCGGGATACCACCATGCCGCTGCTTTTAGGCCTGGCCGCCGTGCTGGTTCTGTTTATTCTGGTGATGCCCAAGGAAAAAACGGTTGTGGCGGTGAATGTGGCCAATTCGGGGGCCGCCTCCACCCACGCCGGGCTCCAGATCAGCGAGGTGATGACGGATAACGCCACCGCCCTGCCGGATGAGGAGGGCAAATTCGGGGATTGGGTTGAGATCGAAAACACCCTGGATACGCCCATGAATGTCAAGGGCGTGGGGCTTTCGGATCGCTCCGACCGCATTATTTTTCTTTTCCCGGATATGACGCTGCAGCCCGGGGAGCAGGTGATTATTTTCTGCGACGGCGTGAACCGGGACCAGGCGGGAAAGAATCTCCATGCCAAATTCAAGCTGTCCTCTCTGGGCGAATCCGTGTATCTTTTTGATGCCTCCGGCGTGCTGATTGATTCGGTGGCCGTGCCCACCCTCAACAGCGATGAATGCTATGCCCGGAATGAAGCGGGCGTATTTGAAAAGCACTTCAATTATTCCCCCGGCTTCCCCAATGGGGAGGAGGGCCACAGGGCCTATCTGGATCATTATTCCATTACCCCCGGGGTGCTGATGATCAACGAGGTGATGCCCTCTCCCCGCTCGGGCCTGCGGGATGAGGATGATGAGCTTTCCGACTGGGTGGAATTATACAACATCAGCGATGAGGATATTTCTCTTTCCAATCTGGCCCTTTCGGATGACGAAACCAAGCCCATCAAATGGACTTTCCCCAAGGATGCAGTGATTCCCGCCCGGGGCTATTATCTGGTCTTCTGCTCGGGCAAGGATAAGGTGGAGGAAAGCACCCGGTATCCCCATACCAATTTCTCCATCAATGCCGAGGAGGAAACCCTGGTGCTTTCCACCCTTTCCGGGCAACTGGTGGATCGGGTGGTGGTTCACGGCGTGGGCCGGGATCAGAGCTATGGCCGGGATCCCGACAGCCTGGGCTGGAAAATCTATACCCTGGCCACCCCGGGCGCGCCCAATAATCAGGCGGGGGCCAGCCGGGCGGATGAATATCTGCGGGCCGTCAATTACACCGGCGTCTACATTTCGGAGGTTATGTCCTCCGCCAGCATGATCAAGGCCGTGGCCGATCTGCCGGCCGGGGATTTTGTGGAAATCTATAATTCATCTACCCAACGCTGGGATCTTTCCGGATGGGGGCTGAGCGATAATATCGGCTGGCCCAGAAAATGGACGTTCCCCCAGGGAACGTCCATTTCGCCCGGGGAATACAAGATTATCATGCTGGATGGCTCGGATCCCTCGGTCAGCAATGCCTCCCGGCTGCGCGCCTCCTTTTCCCTGGCGCGGACGGGCGGCGAAATCATGACCCTTTCCGATGCCACCGGCCGGGTGCTGGACCGGCTGTATCTTCCCCAGATTCCCTCCGATGTATCCTATGGGAGGACGCTGGGGGCGAGCGGCTTTTTTTATTATGATGCGCCCACCCCCGGGGCGGCCAACGGCCAGGGCTTCCATGGCTACAGCGAAACCCCGGCCTTTGAAACGGTCAGCGGCCTGTATACCAATACCATTACCGTCAGCATCACCGTGCCGGAGGGCGCCACGGTGCGCTATACCACGGATGGCGCCATCCCTACCGTGGATAACAGCACCGTCTATACCGGCCCCATTGAGGTGAGCCAGACGGTGGTATTGCGGGCGCGGGCCTTTGAAAACGGCCTGCAGCCCTCGGAAACCGTTACCGCCAGCTATATCATGAATACCTATCATACCCTGGATGTGGTTTCTCTGGTGTGCGATCCCTATGAATTATGGGATGGGCAGACCGGCCTGCTTTCCGAGGAGCCCGATCTGCGCTACTGCACGGAGGTGGATAAGAGCGAATTGCCCTTTGAAACCCCGGTGTACCGCAACTGGGGCAAGATTGACCGCCCCGGCTATGTGGAATTTTTCGATGTGGGCACGGGAAGCGCGTATCTTTCCCAGGGGATCAAGATGGATCTGCTGGGGGCGTACAGCCTGGATATGCCCCAGAAATCCTTCAAGATCCGCGCGCAGGCGGCCCTGGGCGAAAAATATTTCAATTATCCGCTGTTTGAGGATCGGGATTACGAATACTATAAATCCTTTACCCTGCGCAATTCGGGCAATGACTGCGTCTGGACCCGGGTGGCGGACGGCGTGCAGACCCTGCTGATCGATCATTATCTGGATTCCGATATTATGACCCTCTCCTGGCGGCCGGTAGTGGTGTATCTGAACGGCCAATACTGGGGGCATTACAACCTGCGGGAGCGCAAGGATCGCTTTTCCATCGCCCAGCATGAGGGGCTGGATCTGGAAAAGGATGCGGAAATCTATGAGAATATGACCATCGCCCGGGGCAATTGGTCTCTGGTGCAGGGCAGCAGCGCCGAATACAGCAGCATGCTGAAAAAATTCAAGACCCTTTCCCCGGCCGCCAGCCAGGAGGATCTTGCCTATCTCTACGATCATATCGATGTGGACAGCTTTATCGAATGGTTTGCCATCAAGATGTACTTTGGGGATTCTGACCCCGGCAACATCATGTATTACAAGCTGCCCGGGGGCAAATGGAAATGCCTGATCTTCGATCTGGATTACGGGCTGTATAATTCCGGCTTCAACAGCCCCTGGTCTTATCAGAAGGAGGTGGGCATGGGCCAGCAGGAAATCAATAATGTGATTTTCCGAAAGATTCTGGAGGTGCCCCAATTGCGGGATCAGTTCCTGACCCGCCTGGGCGTGATTTTCCAGACGCTGACCACCGAGGTCATGATTGCCCAACTGGATGAATGCACGGCGCTGATCAAGCCGGAATTATCCATGCATTATGCCCGCTGGGCCCCCTACAAGGAGCCCACCATCAACAGCGATTCCCCCACCACCGCCAGCGGCTATCTGCGCTATTGGCAGGTGCGCGTGGATCGTATGAAGGAAACCATGCGCTACCGGCCCTATAAATTCTGGGGGCTGGTGCAGGAGGGCTTTTCGCTGAGCCAGGCCGAAATGCTGCATTATTTCGGCGAACGCCCGGCGAATCCGGATGGTGATTGACTTGCGGATAAAAATCGTGTACTATGAACATAGGAAAAAACAGGGAGGAAATCAGCATGAATGCAGTATCGCTTCTCACCGGGAACATCACCTTTAACGACGTGGCCAAGGGCTCCAGCTTTTCCGATTGGTTCGCCGCCCAGCTTTCCAGCTTCACGCCCCTGAATGTGGCCGTGGCCCTGGTGGCGGCGCTGCTTGCGGGCGTGGTCATTTCCGCTGTGTACAAGAAGACCTATCGGGGGGTGCTTTTCTCTCCCTCCTTTACGCTGACGCTGATTCTGCTCTGCCTGGTCACCACCCCCGTGGTCATGGCCATCGGCAGCAATGTGGCCCTTTCCATGGGCATGGTGGGCGCGCTTTCCATCGTGCGCTTCCGCACGGCGGTCAAGGATCCCCTGGATACCGCCTATATGTTCTGGGCCATTACCATGGGCATCCTGCTGGGCTCCAATGCCTATGTGATTGCCGTTGTGGCGCTGCTGGGCATTTCGGTGATTCTGCTGCTGATCTCCTATGTGCGGCTGCGCAATCCCAATGGCTATCTGCTGGTGCTGCATTATGATGAATTTGCCCAGGCGGATATTGAAAACGAGCTGAAGCGCAGCGTGCGCGTTTACCGGATGCGCTCCAAGACCGTTACCCGCGCCGGCGCGGAAATGACGGTGGAGATTCGTCTGGATCATCGGGCCAATCTGGTCAGCCAGATGCTGGATATCAACGGCGTGCATGATGCCACCCTGGTGGCCTGCCAGACCGAAGCGGGGGCATAAGCAATGGCCCTGCCGCTTCGCCATGAGCTGAAATTCTATATTTCCTGGCCCCAGTACGAGGTGCTTTCCCGGTGCCTCAAGGGCGTTTTGCATCTGGACGCCAATGCGGTCAGGAATGGCGGCTCGTATCATATCCGCTCCCTGTATTTTGATACGATCTTTGATGATGCGCTGTATGATAAAATCAGCGGCGTCAAGGATCGGGATAAATACCGCATGCGCATCTATAATCTTTCCGATAAGGAAATTTTCCTGGAATGCAAAACCAAGGTGGGGGCGCTGATCTCCAAGCGCTCGGTCAAAATCTCCCGGGATCTGGCAGAGCAATTGATGGCCGGGGATCCCGCCGGGCTGGAAAACACCAAGAGCGGCCTGCTTCGGGATGTTTACCGGGAAATGCGCACGCGCCTATTGCATCCCGTGGTGATTGTGGATTATGAAAGGGAGGCGTATCTGCATCCGGCAGAGGAGGTGCGCATCACCTTTGATATGAAGCTGCGCTCCGGCCTTTTCAGCACCGATCTGTTTAATAAGGCTCTGCCCACCGTGCCGGTGCTGGATAATGAGGAGATGCTGATCCTGGAAGTTAAATACAATCGGTTTCTGCCCCCGTATATTGCGGAGCTGATTTCCTTTGCCTGCCCGGAGGCGGTGCAATCCGCCATTTCCAAGTATACCATGTGCAGGCGCTATGAGGGCAAGGAATAAGCGGGGCATAGAACCGGAAACATCAAGAAAGGGGGAAAATATATGGAGGCCCTACATTATCGCTGTCCCTGCTGCGGCTCCTCCCTTGCCTTTGGCGCGGAGAGCCAGCAGCTGGATTGCCCCTCCTGCGGCAATTCCTTCCCGCTGGAGGGCATTGAGCAGGCGGCGGAAATCAACGTAAAAAACACCACGGATGAGGAAATGCGCTGGGAGCAGGCGGAAAACGCCGGCTTTGACAGCGCGGAAAACCAGCGCCTCCGGGCCTATCGCTGCAAGAGCTGCGGCGCGGAGATTCTGGCGGATGAAACCACCGCCGCCACCGAATGCGTCTATTGCGGCAATCCCTCCATTATCCCCGGGGTGCTGGAGGGGGCCTATCGCCCGGATGGGGTGATCCCCTTCAAAAAGACCCGGAAGGAGGCCCAGGATGCCTTCCGCAGGCATTGCAGCGGCAAGCGGCTCTTGCCCACCGGCTTTTTTGATGAGAGCCGGGTGGAAAAAATCACCGGGGTATATGTGCCCTTCTGGCTTTTCCAGTGCGATGCAGAGGCGGATGTCACCTATAACGCCCAGAAGGTCAGCGTGCGCCGGGAGGGGCAATATGAGGTGACCCGCACCTCCCATTTCCTGGTGCGCCGGGGCGGGCATATGGGCTTCAGGCAGGTGCCGGTAGATGGCTCCAGCAAGATGGATGATACCATGATGGAATCCATCGAGCCCTTTGACAGCGAAAGCCCCGCCGAATTCCAGACGGCCTATCTCAGCGGCTATCAGGCCCAGCGCCATGATGTAGAGGCCGAAAAATGCCAGCCCCGGGCCAATGAGCGGATCCGGGAAAGCGTGCGCAGCATGATGGCCTCCACCGTTCGGGGCTATACCAGCTTTTCCCCGGTGAATACCCAGATCGAACTGGAGCATGGCACCGTGCGCCAGGTGCTGATGCCGGTATGGATGCTGAATACCCGCTGGCGAGATCAGGTGTATACCTTTGCCATGAATGGCCAGACCGGGCGCTTCATCGGCGATCTGCCCACGGATAAGGGCAAATTCTGGAAATGGCTGCTGGGCGTTTTCCTGGGCACGGGGGTGGGCGGATGCCTGCTGGCCCTGGTGCTGTTTGCCATGGGGGTTGTGTAAAGATGAAAAGATTTTTCTTGCTTCTGCTGGCGCTGCTCTGCCTGGCGCTGCCCGCCATGGCGGCGGAATATGTGGCAGATGAGGCCGGGCTTTTATCCGTGGAGGAAGAGGCGGCCCTGCGCAGCGAAATCGAAGAAATCCGGGAAGAAACCGGGCTGGATGTGGCCATTCTGCTGAAGGACAGCTATTCCGGCTCCTCCATTCTCCGTTATGCCGCCGATTGCTATGAAGCGCGGGGGTATGGAGAGGATGGGCTGCTCTTTTTGCTGGCCATGGAGGAGCGGGACTATGCCACCATCACCAGCGGCCGGGCCATTGGCATTTTCAGCGATGCCCTCTTGGATCAGATTCACGATGAGATCACCCCGTCTCTGAGCAGCGGGGATTATTACGCCGCCATGCGCCGCTATCTGCAGAATATCCGGGCGTATGCCGCCCCGGGGGCGAGCAATACTATCTATGCTGCGCCGGGAGAGGGCGGCACTGTCTATGTCAGCGGCCCGCATCAGCTCTCGGCCTGGGAGCGGATGCTGGATATCGCCCCGATCATTCTGATTGCGGCGCTGGTCATTGCGCTGATTGTGGTGCTGATCTTTAAGGCCCAGATGAAGACCGTGCGGCGCCAGGCCGGGGCTGCCTCCTATGTGAAGGATGGCTCCTTCCAGCTGAACCGCGTGCAGGATATTTATCTCTATACCACTACCCACAGAAGAAAAATCGAAACCAATACCAATTCCGGCGGTCGCTCCGGCGGCAGCAGCACCTTCCACAGCAGCTCGGGCCGCAGCTACGGCGGCCGCAGCGGGAAATTCTGAGGAACGGGGAAACGGGATACGGGGATTTTTTTGCGGGAGGATGCTTTTGCGTCAAAAGCACCCTCCCGAAAACCTGGAAAACGGGGATAAATTGCGTGGGAACCACTTTTGAGTCAAAAGTGGTTCCCACGCACCCCCTCCGAAAACCGGCTCTGGATGTTTCTTGGAGGGCTTCTGCCAAATTGAATGCCAGATCAGCAAAAAAGTGTAACAGTAGATAAAACAACAGCAATGCTTTCGTGTTTGATGAGAGCATTGCTGTTTTGTTCCTTACCGCTATCTCTCTTATGCTTCACTTGCATTCAACCCGGACGAGGAAGGGAACGGGATACGGGGAGCAATTTGCGGGGGGAACCAATTTGTTTGAAAAAGGGTTCACCCCCCCCCCCACCGCAAACCGGCGAGGGTGTTTTGTTGGGGGGGTT
>CAZJUJ010000046.1:0-22564 GCA_964549135.1 uncultured Oscillospiraceae bacterium
AGGAAGAGAATTCTGCTGTCGTTCTCTTTACACCCCAACATTTGACAAAGAACCGCTTATTGGCATGTGGCTTGGCAGAATGCATCCGTGATTCATCTGGCGATGCTTGGGGGAGGGAGCCGTCCAGGCTTCAAAGGCGGCTTCTTTGCCGCGGGGCTGGCGCTGCTTTGTCGCCTTGATGGCATGCAAAAAAGAAACCGCCGCGCTGCGACGATTTCTTTTTTGCCCGGCTAAATCGGTCTGGCACCTCCAATGGGATTCGAACCCATGTTTCCGCCTTGAGAGGGCGGCGTCCTAGGCCTCTAGACAATGGAGGCATATGGCTGGGGAACAAGGATTTGAACCTTGACAATACGAGTCAGAGTCGTAGGTGCTGCCGTTACACCATTCCCCAACATGCGGCGTTCGAAAGCTTTCTCTCAACCGCGAGAATAAGTATACCTCAATCCGCGATTCTTGTCAATAGCTTTTTTCAAAAAAGTTGAAAAAAATCAGAATATTGCGGGGGAAGGAATGAGGAGAATAATTTGCGGGAGGATGCCTTTGACGCAAAAGCATCCACCTGCAATTATTTCCCGCGTTTTTCCTGCCCCCGGTTTTCGGAGGGGGCGCGGGAAACGAACTGTTCGTCAGTCACGAAGAATAGTTCCTCCGCAAAAATCCGTGCCCTTTCTGCCGATCTGGCATTCAACTGGACAGGAACTCGCCGTGTTCCATCCAGAGCCGGTTTTCGGGAGGGTGCGGGAGGGTGCCTTTGACGCAAAAGCATCCTCCTGCAATTATTTTCCGCGTTTTTCCTGCGTCCTGGTTTTCGGAGGGGACGCGGGAAATGAACTGTTCGTCAGTCACGAAGAATAGTTCCTCCGCAAAAATCCGCGTCTTTCTGCTGATCTGGCATTCAATTTGGCAGGAACTCGTCGTGTTCCATCCAGAGTTGGTTTTCGGGAGGGTGCGGGAGGGTGCTTTTGACGCAAAAGCATCCTCCCGCAAATATTATCCCCGTTCCATTTCCCGTTCCCGGTTCGGGCGGTTTCAGTGTACCACCCGGTGGGTTTGGCGCATGTGTTTTTTTCGGGGCGATTGGGAAAACAGCTCCTTTTTCTCCGGGCCGGGCTGATTTTTTTCGCTCATGCTTTTCACCTCCCCTTTCAGCGTGCGCAGCGGGGCGGCAAATCATGCGCGGGCGGGATGCATCCCGGGCGCAAAAGCTTTTCAATTCCTGCGTTTTTATCTGCGGCGTTCTTGCGCAGCGGGAATTTTTATGATATGATAGCCATAGCGGACAGAAAAAATGAGTCCGGAACGGAAGAAAAGCAGGGAGCAGCCTGCTGAGGGGGAAATACCATGATCAATATGCATATTTTCCTGGTCGGCATGGCCGGGGCGGGAAAAACCAGCCTGGGCCGGCGAGCGGCGCAAAATCTGAATCTGCGTTTTGTGGATACCGATCAGCGGGTGTGCGAGATGATGGGCATGAGCGTCAATGAAATTTTCGCCACCTTTGGCGAGCCCTTTTTCCGCAATGCGGAGACCGGCGCGCTGGTGGAATTGGTGGGGCAGGAGCCCTGCATCGTTTCCACCGGCGGCGAATTATGCACCTTCCAGGAAAACGTGACGATTATGAAGAATCACGGGGTGATCGTGCATATTGACAGGCCGCTGGATCAGATCATTTCCGATATCAAGGTAGATAGGCGGCCGCTGCTTGCCGGGGGCACCCATGAGGATGTGATCGAGCAGTATAACCGCTGCATCGGCCATTACCGTGCGGCGGCGGATTATCGGCTGGATAATTCCAAGGGCTTTGTGCTGGGGGTGCGAAACCTGACGGAATTGATCGAGGAAATCCGCTGAGAACGGAAAAGGGAAACAGGGGAAAAACAATTTCGCCCTTGACGGGAGCTTTCGCCTGTGATACCATGAATGCCGTACCCGAATGGAGGACGATGGAATGCGTATGATTTCTTTGCAGGCGGCTTACTATTATTATTGCTTTACCGGCTTCAACGGTAAGGCCTATTGCCGCATGTAAAGCTTTTTCCTGAGGCTCAGGGGTTTTGCGGTGATTGCCACTGCAAAGCCCCTTTTTCATTCCGTGCGGGCGGCCAGAAGAAATAAGGGAGGCAGAAAAAATGATTGTTATTCTGAAAAATCACGCGGATGAGCGCCAGGTGAATAACCTGCAGGCGTGGCTGAGATCCATGGGGTTTGATATCCATATGTCCAAGGGCGAAAGCCAGACCATCATGGGCCTGATCGGCGATACATCCCGGGTGGATATTGACGTGATCAAATCCCTGGAGATTGTGGAGACGGTGCAGCGCATCCAGGAGCCCTACAAAAGCGCCAATCGGAAATTCCACGCCGATGACAGCGTGATTGAGGTGGGCGACGGCAAAAAAATCGGCGGCGGGCATTTTGAAATCATGGCGGGCCCCTGCTCGGTGGAAAGCGAGGAGCAGATTGTGGGGATCGCCAGGGCGGTCAAGGCCTCCGGCGCGGGGCTGCTTCGCGGCGGCGCGTTTAAGCCCCGCACCTCGCCCTATGCCTTTCAGGGCCTGCATGAGGAGGGCATTCAATTGCTCCTGGAGGCCAAGCGCCAGACGGGCCTGCCCATCGTGACCGAAATTATGGACGCCCATCACCTGAAATATTTTGACGATGTGGATGTGATTCAGGTGGGGGCGCGGAACATGCAGAATTTTGAATTGCTCAAGGAGCTGGGGCAATTGCGCAAGCCCATCCTGCTCAAGCGCGGCCTGGCCTCCACCATTCAGGAATGGCTCATGAGCGCCGAATATATCATGGCCGGGGGCAATGAGCAGGTAATTCTCTGCGAGCGCGGCATCCGCACCTATGAAACCGCCACCCGCAATACCCTGGATCTTTCCGCCGTGCCGGTATTGCATAAGCTGACCCATCTGCCCGTCATTGTGGATCCCAGCCATGCCACCGGCATTGCCGCCCTGGTCAAGCCCATGGCGGTGGCTGCCGCCGCCTGCGGCGCGGATGGGCTGATGATCGAGGTGCATAATGATCCGCCCCATGCCCGCTCCGACGGGGCCCAGTCCCTGACCCCGGAAGCATTTGATCAGGTGGCAAAGGCCGTGCAGGCCATTCGGCCCTTTGCCTGCAGGTGAGGTGAAAAAGCATGAAAATCGGCATTGTGGGGCTGGGGCTGATTGGCGGCTCCCTGGCGCGCTCCATTAAATTTCATAGCCGCCATGAGGTGCTGGGATACGATCTGAATGAAACCGTTCTTTTGCAGGCGCAGATGGTGGGGGCCATCGACGGGGTGCTGACGGAGGAAATGCTGCCGTCCTGCGATGCGGTGCTGGTGGCGCTCTATCCCAAGGCGGCGGTGGAATATATCCTTGCCCATGTGGATGCCTTTCAGGCGGGGGCGCTGATCATCGATTGCTGCGGGGTGAAGCGGTATGTATGCCAGCGGCTGTTCCCTGCATTTGAAGGGAAGAAGGCCGTCTTTATGGGCGGCCATCCCATGGCGGGCCGGGAGCGCAGCGGCTTTTCCTATGCCCAGGATGATCTGTTTGAAAATGCCTCCATGATCCTGACGCCCGCCCCCGGAACGGATGTGGAAATCATCCGGGACGCCAAGGAGCTTTTCCTTTCCATCGGTTTTGGCCGGGTGCGCTTTTCCACGCCCCAGGAGCATGATGAAATGATCGCCTTTACCTCCCAATTGGCGCATATCGTTTCGGGCGCGTATGTAAAAACCCCGCTGGCCCCCAAGCACCGGGGCTTTTCCGCCGGGAGCTTTAAGGATATGACCCGGGTGGCCCGCCTCAATGAGGAAATGTGGACGGAGCTTTTCCTGGAAAATGATGACCTGCTGCTTGCCCAGGTGGAAATGCTTATCGGGCATCTCTGCGAATACCGGGATGCGCTGAAGGATCGGGATGCGGACAGGCTGAAGGCCATTTTGCGGGAGGGCCGGGAAATCAAGGAAGCATTGGAGGAATGAGCCATGAAAACCGTGCGGGTGGAGGCCTCGGGCAGCTATGATGTGATGATCGGGGAGGGGCTGATGGATCGGGCGGGGGAATGCCTGCGCCGGGTGATGGCCCCCTGCCGGGCCGCCGTGATCACCGATGATACCGTTCGGGCGCTCTTTGGCGGGCAGGCGGAACGCGCCCTGCGTGCGGCGGGCTTTGAAACGGAAATTTTCTCTTTCCCCAGCGGCGAAAAGCAAAAGACCCTGCAGACCCTTTCCGACGCGCTGGAATGGCTGGCCGAAATCCGCCTTTCCCGCAGCGATCTGGTGGTGGCCCTGGGGGGCGGCGTGCCGGGGGATCTGGCGGGCTTTGCTGCGGCGGTTTATTGCCGGGGCGTGCGCTTTATCCAGCTGCCCACCACCCTGCTGGCTGCGGTGGATTCCTCCGTGGGCGGCAAAACCGCCGTGGATCTCCGGGGCGGGAAGAATCTGGCCGGGGCCTTCCATCAGCCCGAACTGGTGCTGTGCGATACGGAGATTATGAAGGCTTTGCCCAAAGAACTAATGCGGGATGGCGCGGCGGAAATGCTCAAATACGGCATACTGGCCGATGCGGCGCTTTTTGATCGCATGGCGGATGGCAGCTGGCGGGAGAGCATGGAGGAAACGATTGCCCAATGTGTCTGCATCAAGCGGGATTATGTTTCCCGGGATGAAAGGGATGTGGGGGCGCGGCAATTTCTCAATCTGGGGCATACCTTTGGCCATGCCGTGGAAAAATGCGCGGATTTTTCCATCACCCATGGTCAGGGGGTGGGCATCGGGCTGGTGATGGCCGCCCGGGCCGCCGGGGCGGAAGCAGAGCGGGTGGCGCAGGGCGTGGCAGCCTGCGGTCTGCCTGTGCAGAGCCCCTATCCTGCAGCGCAGCTGGCCGGGGCGGCGCTGAATGATAAAAAGCGCCGGGGCGGGGAAATCACCCTGGTGCTGCCGGAAAAAATCGGCAAATGCAGGCTGGAAACCATCCCGGTGGAGCAATTGCCCGCCTATTTTGCCAAAGGAACGGGAGAAACGCCATGAATGTAACCATTGAGCCGGGGCTGCTTTCCGGCACGGTGACCCCGCCGCCCTCCAAATCCCATGTGCATCGGCTGCTGATTGCGGCTGCGCTCTGCCGGGAGGAGACGGCCATTCTCTGCCCCGGGGATAATGCGGATATTCAGGCTACGATCCGCTGCCTGCGCGGGCTTTCGGCGGATATCCGCCGGGAGGGGGAGAGGCTGCTTGTCCGGGGGCCGCTGGCGGTGAGGGCGGAAAAGGAGATGGACTGCGGGGAGAGCGGCTCCACGCTCCGGTTTCTTCTGCCCCTGTGCGCGTCCCTTGCCGGGGAGCATCCCCTGACGCTTACGGGGCATGGGCGTCTGCCCAGCCGCCCCAACGGCCCGCTGCTGCAGCAGATGCGGAAAAACGGGGCCGATATCGCGGGGGAGGGCCTGCCGCTTACGCTGCGCGGCGGCCTGCGCAGCGGGGAATACGCCCTGCCCGGGCATATCAGCAGCCAGTATTTTACCGGGCTCATGATGGCGCTGCCGCTGCTGCCGGGGGAGAGCTGCCTGCGCTTTACCACGCCGCTGGAATCCCGGCCCTATGTGGAATTAACCCTTTCGGTGCTTCGCCAATTCGGCATTCAGGCGGAGGAAATCGGCGATGGATGGCGAATTCCGGGGAATCAGCGGTATTGCTCGCCGCTGTATGCCCGGGCGGAGGGGGATTGGTCTGCCGCCGCCTTCTGGTATGCGGCCAATCATCTGGGAAGCCGTATTGAGGTTTGCGGCATGGATCCGCTTTCTTCCCAGGGAGATCGGGCCATTGAGGCGCTGCTTTCCCGTCTGGGGGCGGAAATGGATGTAAGCGATACCCCCGATCTGATGCCGGTGCTTTCTGCGGCGGCGGCGGCATCCCCGGGGCAGACGGAAATCACCGGGGCGGCCCGGCTGCGGTTAAAGGAATCGGATCGGCTCAGCGCCATGGCCCGGGTGATTCGCGCCCTGGGCGGCCAGGCGGAGGAGCGGGCGGACGGGCTATTCATCCGGGGCGGCAGCCTGCGGGGCGGCATAGCGGATGGCGCGCAGGATCATCGGGTGGTGATGAGCGCCGCCATTGCCGCAACTGTCTGCAAAACCCCCGTAACCATTCTGGGGGCAGAGGCGGCGGAAAAATCCTATCCCGGCTTCTTTGAGGATTTTGCAAGGCTTGGAGGGAAAATCCATGTCGGATAATTCGATCGGCGAACGGCTGAAAATCACGGTGTTCGGGCAATCCCATGCCCCGGCCATCGGCGTTGTGATGGAGGGCTATCCCAGCGGAAGAAAAATCGATTGGGCGCAGGTGGAGGCCTTTATGCGGCGGCGCGCCCCGGGGGAAAACGCCTGGTCTACCCCCCGCAGGGAAACCGATACCCCCCGCATTCTTTCCGGCCTCAATGAAAAGGGGGAAACCTGCGGCGCGCCCATCTGCGCCGTGATTGAAAATCAGGATTCCCGCAGCCGGGATTATTCCTCCCTCCTGCATTTTCCCCGGCCGGGACATGCGGATTTTGCCGCGCTGCTCAAATACGGGGAAAGCTGGGATGTGCGGGGCGGCGGGCAGTTTTCCGGGCGGCTGACCGCGCCCATCTGCTTTGCCGGGGCCCTCTGCCTGCAGTTTCTCAGGGAAAGAGGCGTGATGATCTCGGCCCATATTGCCCGGATCGGCGGCATTGAGGATGATCGGCCCGATTGCCTGCGGCCCGCCCTGCCGCTGTATGCGCCGGGGCAATTCCCGGTGATCAATCAGGGCAAGGGCGAAGCCATGAAGGCGGAGATTGAAGCGGCCCGGCAGACGGAGGACAGCGTGGGCGGCGCGGTGCGCTGCGTGGCGGCGGGGCTTCCCGGCGGGCTGGGCGGGCCGCTCTTTGGCGGGCTGGAGGGCCGGCTTTCTCTGGGGCTTTTCGGCATCCCGGCGGTGAAGGCGGTGGAATTCGGCGATGGTCTGGCCGCCGCCTGCAGCCGCGGCAGCCAGAATAATGACGCCTTCTGCATGGAGGATGGCGCCGTCCGTACAAGAACCAATCATCAGGGGGGCATTCTGGGGGGAATCACCACCGGCATGCCGCTGCATTTTACCGTGTATTTTAAGCCCACCCCCTCCATTGGCAGGGCGCAGACGAGCGTGCGCCTTCCCCAGGGCGGGGAAGAGGAAATGCGCATCACCGGGCGGCATGATCCCTGCGTGGTGCCCCGGGCGGTGCCGGTTGTGGAGGCCATGACCGCCGTGATACTGACCGATATGCTGCTGGCAGGAGCGTGAAGAAAAAATGGAACTGGATCTTAAGGAAATTCGCAGAAATCTGGATGCCATCGATGATCAATTGATTACGCTTTTCCGAAACCGGATGGCGCTTTCCAGCCAGGTAGCCGCCTATAAAAAGGAAAGCGGCATGCCCATTCTGGATACCGGGCGGGAGCGGCAGATCATCAATCGGGTTTCCGCCGCCGCAGGCGAGGAGATGGAGCATTATGCCAAGCTGCTCTATCAGACCATTTTCAATGTCAGCCGTGCCTATCAGGCCGAATTGCTGCGCCCTGCCTCCGCCCTGACGCAGGAATTGGAGACTGCGGCGGCCAATATTCTGCCCCGCATGCCCGGCCGGGCCATGGTGGCCTGCCAGGGCAGGGAGGGGGCCTATTCCCAGAAAATCTGCGATCAGATGTTTGAATTTGCGGATATTCTGTATATGAATTCCTTTAACGATGTTTTCAACGCCGTGGAAACGGGCATGTGCCCCTTTGGCATTCTGCCCATTGAAAACAGCACGGCGGGCTCGGTAACCCAGGTATACGATCTGATGGAAAAGCATCGCTTCCATATCGTCCGGGCCGCCCGCCAGCGGATCGAGCATCGGCTGATGGCCCTGCCCGGAAGCAGCCTTTCCGGGCTTACCGAAATTGTATCCCATGAGCAGGCGCTGCGCCAGTGCAGCGCATTCCTGGCCGCGCATCCCGGCATCAAGGCGACAGCCATGGAAAATACCGCCGTGGCGGCCCAGTATGCGGCCCGCTCCGGCCGCATGGATCTGGCGGCCATCGCCTCTCCGGAATGCGCCCAGCTGTACGGCCTGGAAACCCTTTCCGATCAGATCAGCGACAGCGATCATAATTTCACCCGCTTTATCTGCATCACGAAAAATCTGCAGGTCTATGCGGGGGCCAATAAGATTTCGCTGATGCTCAGCGCCGCCCATCAGCCGGGCTCGCTGTATCGGCTGCTTTCCCATATTTCCGTGATGGGGCTGAATCTGACCAAGCTGGAAAGCCGCCCCATGCCGGGCAAGGATTTTGAATTCCGCTTTTTCTTTGATATCGAGGCCTCCATCCAGGATCCCGCCGTGCGCAACCTGATGGGCGAACTGAAGGAAGCATCGGATCAATTTGTATTTCTGGGAAATTATGAGGAAATGAAATGATGGAATACGGCCTGATTGGGGAGAGGCTGGGCCATAGCTATTCTCCGCTGATTCATCGGGTGTTCGGGGATTATGATTATCAATTGTATCCCATGTCCCGGGAGGAATTGCGCCATGCCCTGCAGGAAAGAAAATTCCGGGGGCTGAATATCACCATCCCCTATAAAAAAGAGGTATTGCCCTACTGCGATGAAATATCCCCGGCGGTGGAAAAGGTGGGCAGCGCCAATACCCTCTATTTTAAGGAGGGGCGGCTCTGCGCAGAAAATACCGATCTGCCCGGCTTTCTTTTCATGCTGGAAAAGGGCGGCATTTCCCTGACCGGGAAAAAGGTGATCATTCTGGGCAGCGGCGGCACCTCCCTGACCGCCCAGGCCGCCTGCCGGGAAAAGGGGGCCCGGGAATGCATTGTGGTTTCCCGCACGGGGCCGGTGGATTATGACGCGCTGTACCGGCAGCACAGCGATGGCGAAATCCTCATCAATACCACCCCCGTGGGCATGTATCCCGGCAATCTTGTCTGCCCGGCGGAGCTTTCCGCCCTGCCCCGGCTTTCCGGGGTGGTGGATGTGGTGTATAATCCGGCGCGGACGGCGCTGCTGATGGAGGCGGAAAAACGGGGCATTCCCTGTATTGACGGGCTATGGATGCTGTCTGCCCAGGCCTGGTATGCGGCGCGGCTGTTTCTGCAGCAGGATCTGCCCGAGCGGAAAATCGGCCAGGCCTATCGGGCGGTGCGCAGGAAATGCATGAATCTGGTGCTGGCGGGCATGCCCGGCTGCGGCAAAAGCACCCTGGGCAAGCGGCTTGCCAAGGGGATGGGGCGCGCCTTTGTGGATATCGATGCCGAAATCGAGCGGGAGGCCGGGCCGATCCCCAAGATTTTTGAAAGGCAGGGCGAGGCGGCCTTCCGGGAGATGGAAAGCCGCATGCTGGCCCGCTTTGGCAAGGAAAGCGGGCTGGTGATTGCCACCGGCGGCGGCGCGGTGCTGCGGCAGGAGAATATCCGCGCCCTGCATCAGAATGGCGTAATCGCCTGGATTCAGCGGCCCCTTGATTTGCTGGGCACTGATGGCCGGCCCCTGTCCAGGAGCGCCGAGGCACTGGCCGAAATGGAAAGGGTGCGCACGCCGCTCTACCGGGCCTGCGCCGATTTTATCGTGAAAAATGATGGATCCCTGGCCCGGGCGGTCAGGGAAACGGAGGAGGGATTCTGTGAAGCTGCTGGTCATTAACGGGCCCAATCTCAATATGCTGGGCATCCGGGAAAAGCATCTCTACGGGCAGCAAACCTATGCGGAGCTTACGCGCTTCATTCAGGAAACGGCCGGGGCCCTGGGCATTGAGGCCGAGATTTTTCAGAGCAATCATGAGGGCGCGATTGTGGATAAAATCCAGGCCGCCTATCAGCAGGCGGACGGCATCGTGATCAATCCCGCCGCTTATACCCATACCTCCGTGGCAATTCTTGATGCCCTGAAGGCGGTGAATATCCCCTGCGCCGAGGTGCATCTGACGGATGTGAGCAAGCGCGAGGAATTCCGCCGCGTCAGCTATGCCGGAATGGCCTGCGAGGCACATTTTATCGGCCTCGGCTTTGCAGGCTATGCCCGGGCTATGGAATATCTGGCAGAGAAATACCGCCCCCACCCGGAAACCAAAGGGCAGGAATAATTTCGCGGGGGAACCACTTTTGTGTCAAAAGTGGTTCCCCCGCGCCCCCTCCGAAAACCCAGGAGAAGGAACAGAATTTTGCGGGAGGATGCTTTTGCGTCAAAAGCACCCTCCCGCACCCTCCCGAAAACCAACTCTGGATGGTTCATGGAGGAAAAGTACCAGGTTGAATGCCAGTGAAGCAGAAAAATGAAGGCGTTGGACGCCAAAGAATCTTTCTCGCAAAACCGCCTCTGGATGTGTCATGGAGGAAAAAACAAGTTGAATGCCAGTGAAGCAAAAGCGAAATCGTTGTAAGGAACGAAACAGCAATGCCCCATCAAGCATGAAGGCATTGCTGTCGTTTTTTATTGCTTTTCTTTTTTGCTGATCTGGCATTCAACAATGCAAAAGTAATCCATGTTTCATCCAGAGCCGGTTTTCGGAGGGGGTGCGGGGTGCTTTTGACGCAAAAGTGGTTCCCCCGCGATGATTTCCCCCGTCCTTTCGTCCTCCGTTATTTCAGGACGGAGACGGCGTCGTGGATGGTTTTTTCCAGGGCCTCGCGGCCATATTTATCGACCTCGGCCTTATTTTTTTCGCCGTGGGTAAGGCAGCCGGCGCCGCCGATACAGCCGCCGATACAGGCCATACCCTCGATAAAATTGCCGTCCAGGGCATTCTTGGATTTTTTCAGCAGCGCCATACGGCAGGCCTCGATGCCATCGCAGGGGACGGGCTTCAGCTGGAAATCGATCTGCTGTTCCTTCAGGCCCTGGGCCACGGCATCGGAAAGGCCGCCGGAGCGGGCAAAGATGCGGCCGAAATAGGAGGCGTTATCCAGCACATCCTCCTCCAGGGTAGTGATTTCCATATCCCGGCTGTCAAAGAGCGCCTGCAATTCCTCAAAGGTCAGCACGGCATCCACATAGGGCCGGACGCTATCCCATTGCATTTCGGCCTTTTTGGCGGTGCAGGGGCCGATGAAAACCACCCGTGCATTTTCGGTGGTATCCTTAATATACTTGGCCAGCATCGCCATAGGCGAAAGATTATGGGATACATAGGGGAGAAGGGCGGGGAAGGCCGAGCGGATATACTGCACAAAGGCGGGGCAGCAGGAGCTGGTCAGGAAGCCCTTTTCCGCCAGCTCCCTGGATTCCTGCTGGGCCACCATATCCGCGCCCAGGGCGGCCTCGATCACCGTGAAGAAGCCCAGGCGCTTGAGCCCGGTAATTACCTGGCCCAGCCTGGCATAGGTAAACTGGCTGGAAATGGAGGGCGCAACGATGGCGTAGACCCGATATTTCTGGTTCTGCTGGCTTTTTTTCAGCAGATCGATTACATTAAGAATATAGGATTTATCGCTGATTGCGCCGAAGGGGCATTGATAGACGCAGGCGCCGCACTGAATGCACTTTTCATTATCGATGGCGGCGGCGTTATCGCCGTTGATGGAAATGGCCTTGACCTTGCAGGCGGCCTGGCAGGGGCGCTTGCGATTGACGATGGCGAAATAGGGGCATACCTTGGCGCATTGACCGCATTCCACGCACTTGGTTTTATCGATATGGGCCACATGATGATGATCGAAGGAGATGGCGCCCTTTTTGCATACATCCTCGCAGCGATGGGCCAGGCAGCCCCGGCAGGAGGCGGTCACCTCATAGCCGGCGGCGGGGCATTCATCGCAGGCGATATCGATGACCTCGATGACATTGGGGTTTTCCTTATCCCCGCCCATGGCGATCCTGACCCGCTCGGCCAGAATGGCCCGCTCCTTATAGACGCAGCAACGCATGGTGGGCGTTTTGCCGGACACGATCATCTTGGGGATTTCCAGCACGTTTTCCAGCAGCGCATCATCCCAGGCCAGCCGGGCCACCTCGCGCAGTACCTTGTATTTTAAATGCTGCACCTTCGTATCGAATTTTCTCATGGCGATTCTCCTTAGAAATAGCTTACCTTGATGCGCTTGCCCATTTCCCGGAGGCATTTGGATAATTCCTCGACCAGATTCATTTTGATGCTGAAATTGATGGGCAATTCGGGGTTCTGATGGGCGGGATTGATGGCCCGGCCCACATAGAAATTAATATCGGTGGCCTCTTCAAAGAGCAGGCGGCTGATCTGGGAGGCCCCATCCTTTTTGAAGCTCCAATGATCATAGAATTTGTTTTCGCCCAGATAATCCCGGGCGTATTCCAAGACCTTGTTTACGGTGATTACGCCCTCGGTGACCAGATCCACCCCTTCGATTTCCGCGGTGGGCGGCACATCGGAGGAAAAATCCAGATGCGCCTTCAGGGGCTTATGCAGATATTTGGCTGCGATGGAGGAGGTGGTGCCGCCGCAGATGATATGCTTGCCCTCCTTGGAGAAAAAGAGGGACATCATCCGGTCGCCGTCATCCCGGTTGGAGGGCGGGCCAAAGAGCATATTCATGGGCTCGCGCTTGCGGATTTTCACGATGCAGGCGGTGGCGTCATCTCCGGGCTTCCGATCATAGAGCTTATCGCATTCATCCACCAGCATGGTGGAGAGGGTTTTGGCGGTATAGCCCAGGGGCGAAAGCATTTCCACAAAGCTGATGATATCCTCCCGCTTCCAGCCGAAATTATAGGCAATGCCGATGCCCGCATGGGGGCAGCCATCGCTCATGGCCACGAACAGATCATTTTCCTGCAGCTTGAGGACGGATTTGAGAATCCTTTTTCCGCCGATATTCATTTCCGTGGTGGGATAATCATAATTCATGTGATCCCGGATGACGATCACCTGGGGATTATCATACTGGATGATTTCGGCCGTCTGATTATTGATCAGATGCAGGATGGTAAAGGTGGAATAGGCCACGCCCCGCACGGAGCAGACCGGCAGCGTGGCGGCGATGGTGGATACGCATTCCTCCAAGGGCAGGCCCTCGGCCAGCATGGTGGAAATGATCTTGGAGGTGAGGGTGGAAAGGATGCTGGCCTTTACGCCGCTGCCCAGGCCATCGGAAAGCACGATGACGGTGGAATTCTCATACGGCTCCACAATTTCCACATGATCGCCGCAGAGCTGCTCCCCAAAGTGATTGATGCTTTTGTAGCCGATATCTGCACATAGATCATTCATTGGAAATGGACTCCTTCAGCTTGGCCAGGGCAATTTTTGTTTCGGCGGCGGTTTCGCCCAGCAGCGAGGCAATTTCCTGCACGATCCGCATCTGCTTATCCACCACCTTATCGGCCACCTCGATGGTCTTGCGGCTGATGCTTTCCTTCTTTTCCCGCTGGGTTTCCTCATCGGTGATATCGCGCATAATGCCAATCAGCAGGCGGGAATCCCGATCGTATACCACGCTCTGCTCCACATAGCGCTTGTATTCCGCCAGATAGACCCGCTGATCCCGCACATCCTTGCCGCTGGAAAGCACCTGCAGGAAAACGGTGGGATCCAGAATGCGGATCACCTGATCCCCCAGAATATCCGAGGCGGAGCGGATATTCATGATTTTCCGGGCGGCGGTATTGATCTGCTGCACCTCCAGCTTTTCATTCAGCACGATCAGGCCGTTGGGCGTATTTTCCACGATGGTATCCGAAAAGCTTTCGGCCTTATCCTTGAGGAAGGGCAGGCACATGGAAATTTCCGCCTTGCCCTGGCAGATGGCAATGGCCTTCTCCCGGCAGGTATTATAGCCGCAGGAGCCGCAGTTCAGCTCCTGGGAGGGCTTGAATTTGCCCATCTGGCGCAGGATGGTCTGGATTTCCGTTTCGGTGGGCTGGGGCAGATGATGCTCGATATAGCTGAAATTCTTTTTCATTTCCACCGGCCGGGGCTGATCCACCTCAAAATCCTGGTTGCCTGCGAAATTGGCCACCGCCATATAATCCTTTACCGGTGAGCGATGGTATTTTTCCATCACCGGGCCGCCCACGCAGCTGCCCGTACAGGCGGACATTTCAATAAAGCAATGATGGATTTTTCCGCTTTCAATATCCTTCAGCGCCGCGATGCAGTTTTCCACCCCATCCAGGGCAAGATAGGTATAGCCCGGGGCGTTCTGCGCCATGGTTTTGAGGATGCCGCCGGTGGTGGGGAAGAAGCGGGCCCGGCTGCATTCCTCTTTTTCCGTGGCCTGGGTCAGCGTGATATTTTCCTCATGGAGCCAGTTGGTCAGCTCCTCATAGGTAAGCACGGCATCCACGATGCCCTCATAATATTCGGCCTCATCCTTCTTGGCTACGCACGGGCCGATAAAAACGGTCTTGGCCCCCGGGAAGCGCTTTTTAATATCCCGGCAGTGGGCCTGCATGGGCGAAACCACATCCGCCAGATATTCCAGGGCGGCGGGGAAATATTTCTGGATCAGCAGATTGACGGAATGGCAGCAGGAGGTGATGATAATATCCCGTTCCTCCTCCTTAAGCAGCCGCTCATATTCGGTTTTTACCATGGTGGCCCCCAGGGCGGTTTCCTCCACCTCATAGAAGCCCAGCTGCTTGAGCGCCCTGCGCATTTCGCCGATGCCCACGCCATCATAATTGGCGATAAAGGAGGGAGCCAGGCTGACGATCACAGGCGCGCCGGATTGCAGCAGCACCTTGACCTTTTCCGTTTCGTTGACGATCTGCTTGGCGTTCTGGGGGCAGACCACAAAGCATTGGCCGCAGAGAATGCATTCATTATTGATGATATGCGCCTGATTGCCGGAAAAGCGAATGGCCTTTACGGGGCAATGCCGGATGCATTTATAGCAGTTTTTGCAGTTCGATTTTTTGAGGGTCAGACAATTCATGGCCCGTTACTTCCTTTCCTCTTCCAGCCTGGAAAGCACATGCTCCGCAAAAAAATCCCTGAAGCTTTCTTTGGTTACGCCAACGTAAATATCATCATCCACCTGTACGGTGACGCCGATGCGGTTGCACTTGCCGATGCAGAAGCTCCCGGCAAGTGTAACCTCATCCTCCAAATGATTCTCTTCAACGGCTTTCTGGAACAGCGCCACGATTTCGGGTGAGCCCTTGATATGGCAGGAGCTGCCCACGCAAACCTGAATGATCATTTTTTTCTTATACCTTTTCCTTCACGTTTTTCTCAAAGAAATCATGGACGGATTCCGGGGTGACGGAGAAGAATTCTCCGTCCACCGTAACGCAGACGCCCTGCTGGCATTTGCCCATGCAGAAGGTGCCGCCCAGTTCCACCCGGTCGCCCAGATGATGCTCCGCAATCAGATACTGCAGCTGCTCCACCACCTGGCGGGAGCCCTTGATATGGCAGGAACTGCCGATACAAACCGTAATTTTCATGCTTGTTTCCCCCTTATTCGTAATCTACCACGGTGGCCCAGGAGAGCAGGAATTCCCGCTCCTTTTCATTGCCCTTGACCGATTGGGAGGCCGCCACGATGGGCATCCACTTCTGTACATAGTGCTTGTCGGTCTTGCTCTTTTCGCAGAAGAGCGACAGATACTTTTTCGCGCCGTCAATATCGCCATGCAGCCAGAAGAGCAGATAGGTGCGGGCGGCATCGGCGGATGCATTGCCCTGGGTGGCATGGGACCAATCCAGGATGTAGGGGGTGCCATCCTCGGCGATGATGACGTTGGAGGGGTTGAAATCCCCATGGCATACCTTATTATGCTTGGGCATGCCCTCCAGACGGGTATGCAGATCATAGCGGGTGGTGGCATCCAGATCGGATTGGCTGATCTTGCGGTTCATTTTATCCTTGAGCTTGGTGAGCAGCGGGCAGGTTTTGCTCTGCACGGCAAGCTGCAAATCCACCAGCAATTCCAGATATTCATCCTTCTTATCCTCGTTTTCAACCATCAGCTGGGCCAGGGTCTTGCCCTTAATGTATTCGGATACGATGGCCCATTTGCCCTCCACCACGGTAACCTCCAGCACCTTGGGGATATTCAGGCCGGTTTCCTCGATGCGCGCCTGATTGAGGGCCTCATTCAGCACATCCGCCTTGGAATAATCGGCGTTGAATACCTTGACGCATTTATCGACGTCACGGTAGATGGTCTTGTTGTTGCGCACTGCGATGACACGATCCAGCTTCATCTTTTCTTCCTCCTTCTATATTCTCAGGCTTTGCGGCCCTTGCTGTACAGAGCGCGGATTTCATCCGTCTTGGCGCATTCCAGGGCATCCTCCATGCAGGGCATCTTTTGTTCCGTGAAATGCTTTCCGTAATAGGCGTTTAAATACATCTGCTTGATTTCGCTCATCAGGGGATAGCGGGGATTGGCGCCGGTGCATTGATCGTCAAAGGCCTGCTCCACCATTTCATCCAATTGATTCAGGAAGGTCTCTTCGTCGATGCTGTAATCCCGGATGGTCGCCTTGATGCCCACCCTGGCCTTGAGCTGGTTGATGGCGGCAATCAGGCCCTCCAGCTTTTCCTCATCGCTGCTGCCCTGAATGCCCAGATAATCGGCGATTTCGGCATAGCGGGAAAGGGTGTGGGGATGATCATACTGGGAGAAGGTGCCCATCTTGGCGGGAGCCTCGGCGGAATTGAAGCGCAGCACCTCTTCGATCATCAGCGCGTTGGCCACGCCATGGGGCAGATGATGGAATGCGCCCAGCTTATGCGCCATGGAATGGCACACGCCCAGGAAGGCATTGGCGAAGGCCATGCCGGCCATGGTGGCGGCGTTGGCCATCTTTTCCCGGGCTTCCACATCGGTCTGGCCGTTTTCATAGGCCCGGGGCAGATAGGTGAAGATGGTTTTGAGGGCCTTGAGGGCCAGACCATCGGTGTAATCGGTGGCCAGCATGGCGGCATAGGCCTCCAGCGCGTGGGTGACGGCGTCGATGCCCGAGGCGGCGGTCAGCCCCTTGGGGGCAGACATATGGAAATCCGTATCGATAATGGCCATGTTGGGCAGCAGCTCATAATCGGCCAGGGGATATTTTACGCCGGTGGATTCATCGGTAATCACGGCGAAGGGGGTCACCTCAGAGCCGGTACCGGCGGAGGTGGGGATGGCGATGAAATAGGCCTTTTCGCCCATCCGGGGGAAGGCATAGACGCGCTTGCGGATATCGATGAAGCGCATGGCCATATCCATGAAATCGGCCTCGGGATGCTCATACATCACCCACATGATTTTCGCCGCGTCCATGGCGGAGCCGCCGCCCAGGGCAATGATGGTATCGGGCTTGAAGGCGGCCATCTGGGCCGCGCCCTCCTTGGCGCAGGCCAGGGTGGGATCGGGGGCGACATTGAAGAAGCAGGTGTGAGCGATGCCCATTTCATCCAGCTTATCGGTGATGGGCCTGGTATAGCCATGCTCATAGAGGAAGGTATCGGTCACGATGAAGGCGCGCTTTTTGCCCATAACGGTCTTCAGTTCATCCAGGGCGACGGGCAGGCAGCCCTTCTTGATATAAATCTTCTGAGGGGCACGGAACCACAGCATATTTTCCCTTCTTTCCGCCACCGTTTTGATATTGATCAGATGCTTGACGCCCACGTTTTCGGAGACCGAATTGCCGCCCCAGGAGCCGCAGCCCAAAGTCAGGGAGGGGGCCAGCTTGAAATTATACAGATCGCCGATGCCGCCGTGGGAGGAGGGGGTATTGACCAGAATGCGGCAGGTCTTCATCCGGTCGGCAAACTGCTGAAGCTTTTCCTGCTGGGTGGTTTCATTGAGATAAATGGAGGAGGTATGGCCATAGCCGCCGTCCGCCACCAGCCGCTCGGCCTTGGCCAGGGCATCCTCAAAGCTGGCGGCCTTATACATGGCCAGCACGGGGGAGAGCTTTTCATGGGCGAATTCCTCGCTCATTTCCACGCTTTCCACTTCGCCGATGAGGATCTTGGTGCCTTCGGGCACATTCACATGCGCCAGTTCGGCAATCCGGGCCGCCCGCTGGCCCACGATTCTGGCGTTGAGCGCGCCGTTGATCACGATGGTCTTGCGCACCCGCTCGGTCTCCTCGGGATTGAGGAAATAGCAGCCGCGATTGGCAAATTCGGCCTTCACGCCCTCATAAATGCTCTCCATCACGATGACGGATTGCTCGGAGGCGCAGATCATGCCATTGTCAAAGGTCTTGGAATGAATGATGGAATTGACCGCCAGCAGCACATCGGCGCTGTCATCGATGATGGCGGGGGTGTTGCCCGCGCCCACGCCCAGGGCGGGCTTGCCGCTGGAGTAGGCGGCCTTGACCATGCCGGGGCCGCCGGTGGCCAGGATAATATCCGCTTCCTTCATTACGGTGTTGGTCATTTCCAGAGAGGGCACATCGATCCAATCGATCACGCCATCGGGGGCGCCGGCGGCCACCGCGGCCTCCCGGATCATTTTCGCGGCGGCGAGGGGGCAATTCTGGGCCCGGGGATGGGGGGAAATGAGGATGGCGTTGGGGGTCTTCCGCGCCAGGAGGCATTTGAAAATGGCGGTGGTGGTGGGGTTGGTGGTGGGGATCACGGCGGCGATGACGCCGATGGGCTCGGCCACCTTCTTGATGCCAAAGGCCTTGTCTTCCTCAATAATACCACAGGTTTTGGTGTTTTTGTAGGCATTGTAAATATATTCGGCGGCGTAATGATTCTTAATCACCTTATCTTCAACGACGCCCATGCCGGTTTCCTGCACGGCCATTTTGGCCAGGGGGATGCGGGCCTTATCGGCGGCAGATGCGGCGGCCAGGAAAATACGATCCACCTGCTCCTGGGTATAGGAAGCGAAAATGCGCTGCGCCTTTCTGGTGCGCTCGATGGCCTCCTGCAGTTTTTCCACGCTGTCCACGATTTGGTACGCCTTGGTTTCCATTTTTTATCCTCCTCACATTGCATTGCATAATTGGTGATTCAGGTGTGCCAGGGAGAGAGCCAGGTTTTCCTGCTTCAGCAGAATGCCGGGGGGCAATTCCAGCTTGCAGGGGGCGAAATTCCAGATGGCCTCAATGCCGCTTCGGATCATCTGATCGCATACCTCCTGGGCGGAGCCGCGGCCCACAGTGATGATGCCGATCTGGATATGATGGCTTTGGCAGAAGGCGGCAAACTGGCCCATGGGCAGAATCTCCACGGCATGCCGATCCCGGATGATCCGATCATTGCGGTCAAAGGCCGCCGCGATCCTGACCCCGTAATCCTCAAAGGCGGCATAATCCAGCAGCGCCCTGCCCAGCTTTCCCGTGCCTACCAGCACGGCGGCGGTGAGATGGCTGGCCCCCAGGCTCTCCTCCAGCCGACGGATCAAATCCGCCGTGGAAAAGCCGATCCGGGGCCGCCCCTGACCGCCCACGAAGCCCAGATCCTTTCTTACCTGCACTTCGCCCAGGCCCAGCTGGCGGGCAATGGCGGGGGCGGAAATGCAGGGCGTTTTTTCCGGGGAAAGCCCTTTGAGAAATTCCAGATAATCCGGCAGCCGCCCCAGCGTCGCCTTGGGAATGGCGCTTCTTTCCATTGCCTTGCCTCCTTCCTTTCCCGGGTACGGGCTCATTGTATCAGAAGAAAACGCGCCTGGGAATTATGAAAAGGTTCAATCGGTATTATCAATATCGATAAGGAACGGAACGATTGAGGGAATGTGGGGGAAATCCGTCCAAAAACCCCTGAAACCACATCAAAAATCCCCCGGAAAACATTTGCAGCCACATCAAAAAATCCCCCGGAAAACGCCCATCCGGACGCTTTCGGGGGGAAAGAAATCCCAGCAGGGAATATGGCGGGAAGGCAGTGCCCTTTTTGTTCCGGCCCTCCGCGCGCTTGACCAAAGGAAACGCAACCATAAGCCGCCGATGACTCCCCAGCCCCGGCGCTCAGGTCAGGTTCAATACTCCGCGCATAAATCCCAGAAAATCATCGTATTCCAGGGTCCACTGGTATACACCATCGGCAACTTCCTCTTCATCAGTAGACCCGGCAATTTTCTTTAATTTCCACTTTCGGATCATACAGCGACGGATGGATACAGATTTCTTCTGCAGCGCACGCCAATCGCTCTCTCCCCTTGCTATTGCGCTTGCAAAAGAGGCATCGATGACCGCCGGAACGGTATCCGAATCAATGACCGTGAACTTATTGTCCACCGTTTTAAATTGCATTTCCGCCTCTTGCTCCATAAGCCATTGAATGGCATTGATGCAGCTATTATCGCGAACGATCTCGTCATGCATGGAACGGGTACTGTTTTCTGGAGCAATGGAGGTATTATTTTCGAAATAGCCTTTCAAGACCTCGGCAGAGCGTTCCATTTCTTTATTCCGCGTCAGCATGGAATCATCCCGCAAGGAAAAACTCCACATTTCTGCGTTGGCAGCAGTTCCATGGCGGTTCACTCTGCCTGCTGCCTGCAGCAGAGACAGCAGGGATGCGATTTCCCTGAAGCCTGTCCGGAAGGAAAAATCAACGCCTGCTTCCACGCAGGAGGTTGCCACCAGCGTCCAATCCGTATCGGAAGCATTGCTAAGGCGCTGCTTGATTCGATCAATCGTCTTGCTGCGATCCTCCGGCGTCAGTGCGGTTGACAGGTGTTCAACCTTTGCTCTTCCAAATTTTTCGCAAAGATCCGAGGCAATGACTGCAGCTGTCTGCACCGTATTGAGGATGAGGAGACGCGGCCCGGGAGCCCCTTGTACCCAATCGATCAGCTCCTGGCGGCTTAGAGGCCTTTCCTTCCAAGGAAATGCAACGCGGTCATGCTCATAGGCCATCAGCCTTTCGCGCAGTGCTGGATTGACCAGTTCCGCAACCATGGGGCGCGGCATTTCAATTTTAGCCAATCCTTTAAGCTCCCAATACCGAACGAGAGAGCCGGATGCCAGTACCCAGTAGCAGCCCCAATCATTTGCCAGCGCATTCATCCACTTCCACGCAAGCGGAAGAAGCCTCAGCGGCAATGCGTTGTGGGCCTCGTCCAGGAAAATCATGCTTCCCGGCAGCTCATGCAGTCTGCGCAGCGTTGACGGACGATTGGAGGCTAATGTTTCGAAGAAAGCCACCGCAGTCGTAATAACAATGGGGGCGCGCCATAAGGATGTAAGATAACGGGTTTCATAATTCTGAAAATCAGCACGGGAATGCAGCTCTGCCACGATCTCCTCCGGATTTTCACCGGGCAGCAGCAGCGCCTTGCGATAAACCTCCACCGATTGCCGGATGATGCTGGTATATGGCAGCACAACAAAGATGCGGCGCGCATTTCGCCTGATCGCCTGCTGCAGCAAATGCGCCATAACGGCGGTTGTCTTTCCTGAGCCAACAGGACTGTCACAGGTTGCGAATCCGCCCTTGATGTTTGCATCGCGGCAGGCAGCATACATTTCACGGCGCAGGCTGCTGCGCGCATCATCACCGCCGAGATGCTTAACATATTGATCCAGCGCGGCAAGCCGCTCCTTGGCACAAAGCTGCGGCGAATGCTCCCGCTCCGGCGCTTGCTTATATGCCGTGGCAGTATCTGTATGATCGGCATCGGCAAGGCAGGAAAGCGCCATGCGGAAGAATACTTGCTGATCTCCAGCATATGGCTGCTCTTCCTTTTTGATCTGAAAAGGAAAGAGTTCCTGATGCTTGCGAAGCAATTCTTTTAACGTGACACAGGTACGCTCTCTGGCTGCCGGTCGCTCGTCCCGGAACATTTTATCCTCTCGCGAACTCTCCGCCGCTATATCCGGCAGGCCTCTGTGATGCGCGTAAACCATCAGAGCGGAATACAGGCATTTTTCGGTTTTCAAGGCAGCGCTTCCGGCATCTACATGGTTGACCGGCAAATGACGCTGCTTTCCATCCGAATACTGCAATGCCTTCTGATTCTCTTCATCCAGCTTGCCTAAATCGTGCAGCAATGCGCTTTTTTCTGCTATTTCGGATAGCATTCCGCTTTTATCTGCTGCATAGGATTCCGCTTCTTTTGCATAGCGGGCTGCCTTTTCGGAAACGCCCCGGATATGCGCTTCATAGGTTTGCGCTGCTGCGCCGTTCTTTGCACTATGTGCCAGCAACACGTCCATCATAGGCGGATCATCAAATCGCCAAAGCTTGCTACACGCTCTAAAAGCTCCGGCGGCAAGGCGGTTTTGTCCTCATAATCAGCCCATGTGGTGGACGGCTCTGCTGCGCTGCCGCGCTTTACAGGCGTCAGAGCCTCAAATAGCAGATAGTCCGGACAACTTCCCAAAATATTCTTATGTTCTACATACCAAGCGTGGCGAATGCGAACATCAGGGCGGATGGCAGAGCGGTTCTGCTCATAGGCATGGGGAATCAGCAGCTTCAAAAGTTCGATATCATCTGCCGTGCAGCCGCTCTTTCCGGCGTAATTGGGATTGACGAAGAAGGGCATACAATAAACGCCATGTTCCACAATGCGATAGGCAAGCGGTGCCATACCGGCATTTTTCCCTTCCTGTACACCGGCTTTATTTGTGTTAGTCTGACGGATAATTTCTACCGGGGCAACAGACACACCCATTCCGAACTGAACAACGCC
>CAZJUJ010000047.1:0-22561 GCA_964549135.1 uncultured Oscillospiraceae bacterium
GGAGCCCGAGGAAATGGACGAGCATCTGCCCGCCACCATGAAGCAGCTGCTGGCCAAGAAGAAGGCCAAGTTCTACACCATCAACGCCATCAAGCTGGCCGCACAGGTGGGCATGGGCAACCGCATCAACACCATCATGCAGGCCGCCTTCTTCAAGCTTGCCAACATCATTCCCTACGAGGATGCCGACAAGTACATGAAGGCCTATGCCAAGAAGACCTATGGCAAGAAGGGCGACGCCGTTGTTCAGAAGAACTGGGACGCCATCGATATCGCCATTTCCGGCCTGAAGGAAGTTCCCGTTCCCGCTGAATGGGCGGATGCCACCACCGGTGCTGTGCCCGTCAAGGTGGAAGCCAGCGAATACTTTGACAATTTTGTCAAGCCCATCCTGGCCCAGGAGGGTGATTCCCTGCCCGTATCCGCCTTTGATCCTGCCGGCTTCGTGCCCACCGGCACCACCAAGTATGAAAAGCGCGGCATCGCCGTCAAGGTTCCCGAATGGATCGTGGATAACTGCATCCAGTGCGGCCAGTGCTCTCTGGTTTGCCCCCATGCCTGCATCCGTCCGATGCTGGTGAAGGAAGGCACCGAAAAGCCCGCCGATTTCGTGACCAAGAAGGCCATCGGCAAGGAATTTGCCGGTTATGAATACCGTATGCAGGTCAGCCCCCTGGATTGCACCGGCTGCGGCAACTGCGTTGAGGTGTGCCCCGCCAAGGTCAAGGCCCTGGTGATGCAGCCCCTGGCCAGCCAGCAGAAGGAAGAGGGCAATTGGGAATTCGCCATGAATCTGCCCAAGCCCGAAGTGAAGATCAATCCCAACTCCGTCAAGGGCAGCCAGTTCCTGCAGCCCCTCTTCGAATTCTCCGGTGCCTGCGCGGGCTGCGGCGAAACCCCCTATGTGAAGCTGGTTACTCAGCTCTTCGGCGATCGCATGATGATTGCCAACGCCACCGGCTGCTCCTCCATCTATGGCGGCTCTGCCCCCACCTGCCCCTACACCGTCAACGAAAAGGGCCATGGTCCCGCCTGGGCCAACAGCCTCTTCGAAGACAATGCTGAATTCGGCTTCGGCATGAATCTGGCCACCACCCAGCGCCGCGCCAAGCTGGCCGAGACCGTCGGCAAGATGATTGCTGTGGAATGGGCGCAGGCCGATATCAAGGCTGCCGGTCAGGAATGGCTGGATAACATGGATGATGCCGAGGGCTCCCGCGCTGCCGGCGAAAAGCTGCTGGCCGCCTGCAAGGATGGCATCGATCTGACCGGTACCGAATGGGAAGGCAAGGAATGCGATTGCGAAGCCTGCACCCTGGCCCGCGAAGTCATTGCCAATGCCGATCTGCTCACCAAGAAGTCCATCTGGATCTTCGGCGGCGACGGCTGGGCCTATGACATCGGCTACGGCGGCGTGGATCATGTGCTGGCCCAGAACCAGGATGTGAATATCCTCGTGCTGGATACCGAAGTGTACTCCAATACCGGCGGACAGGCCTCCAAGTCCACCCCCACCGGCTCTGTGGCTAAGTTTGCCGCCGCCGGTAAGCGGACGAAGAAGAAGGATCTGGGCATGATGGCCATGAGCTATGGCTATGTGTATGTGGCTACCGTCGCTATGAGCGCCAATCCCGCTCAGCTGATCAAGGCCATGATCGAAGCCGAAAAGTATCACGGCCCCTCCCTGATCATTGCGTATGCGCCCTGCATCAACCACGGCATCAATATGTCCCTGGCGCAGGCCGAAATCCGCAAGGCTGTGGCTGCTGGCTATTGGCCCCTCTATCGCTTCAATCCCGAACTGGATAATCCCCTCACCATCGATAGCAAGGATCCCACCGAAAGCTATCAGGACTTCATCCGCGGCGAAACCCGCTATCAGACGCTGCTGAAGATGTTCCCCGAAGCTGCCGAAAAGCTCTTTGCTCAGAACGAAGAGGATGCGAAGGTTCGTCTGGCGAACTATAAGAAAATGGCCGGCGAGTAATCGCTGAAGAATAACCCGATAACTCTGCGGGGGAACCATTCTTTGCTGTCAAAGAGCGGTTCCCCCGCTTTGCAGGAGAGCGGGGGAGACGGGGAAATATTTGCGGGAGGGTGCTTTTGACGCAAAAGCATCCTCCCGCAAGTATTCCTCCCCGTATTTCGTCTCTTCAGAGGAGCGGTCATCAGGCCTGTGAACAGGCCTGACAGCGACGGAGTGCAATACGCAAAAAAGTGGCGTCTGCCACTTTTTTGATATTCCTTAGTCCATTTCGATCACGCCGGGATAGTAGGTCATGATTTCCGTATCCTGATTAAGGAAGGTGGATTGCGCCTGTTCCGGGGGCTGATATTCCTTGCCCTCCACCGCCAGCTTCACCTGCTTAACGCCGGGGAACTGGGCGGCGGTAAAGAGAATGGCCCGGAGGGACTGCACGCCGTTTTCGCTCTCGGCGGCCTGCATAAATTCCTTGGTGAAATTGATGGTGACCACGCCGTTTTTCATGGTAACCCCCAATAGCCCGCAATCCTTGGGCAGGGGCGAGGCCAGGCCGCTATCCGGCTTGGGGCCCTTGGCCAATTCCAGAATGGCGGTGGTCACATCGGCATCGGAAAAGACCGTGCGGGTGACGGGCACCAGCATTCGCCCGGTGGCGGAGGGGAAATACAATTGCACCGTGTGCGCCCCGGCGGTGGACAGGGTTTCCACGCTTTCCAGATTCAGGCCCTGCCCGGTGAATGCGCCGCTGACATCGGTGCCATAGGTGAGCTTGCTGCGCTTCTGCCCATCAAAAAGGAAGGAAACCTCCTGAACCGAATCAAATTCGCATAGCGTCTGGGCCACGGATTGCACCATCAGCATTTCCTGCTCGGCGCTTTGGCAGGAGAGCGCCTCCCGGGATAAATCCACCCGCGCCTTGCCATCGGCGATATCCAGATCGATGGCGGTGCCCTCAGGCAGCGTGGTTTTCAGCCCCAGCCGGGCGGCGGCCAGATCATTGGCGCTGGAGGCCACCATCAGGGAAAGGGTGGCCTTGGCAACCCCGTCCGTTTTTTCGATCTGCCGGGTGACGGGCACCAGATAGCCCTCCCCATCCTGATAATAGACCACGGTGGGCTGGCTTTCCCCGGCGGGCAGAACGGCGGTATCCGAAAGCACGGGGATCTGATCCATGGGCTCTTCATATTGGGTGGTGGCGGCCTGATCCTGGCGCAGGGCCAGGGCCACCACCAGCGCCGAAGCGCACAGAATCAGCATTCTTTCCACATCCACCCGGCGGATATTCAATTTCCATTTTGTTTTTGTCATGCTGCACACTCCTTCAAGATGTCCTTGCGCCTATATGTATGTGCAAGGGAAAAGGGGCATGCGTATTTTTTGCAAAATCCTCCGGCGCGTTTTTCGCGGCAGATTAAAGCGCAAAGAAAAATGCCGGAAATGCAAAAAGCAATCCGGCATGCCATGGGCCGAAAGGGCGGCCCGGCCCTTATTTATCCACCCGGAAAATGCCGCATTTCAGATACTGGGTTTCGGGAGCGGCAGGCAGGATGGGATGATCCCGGCCCTGGGTGCGGTAATCCACCTGGAAGAGGCTGACCCGGGCATCCCGGGCGGCGGAAAGCACCACCTCCCGGAACTGGCCGGGCAGCATATGCTGGCTGCAGGAGCAGGTGATCAGATAGCCGCCGTTTTTCACCAGCTTCATCCCCCGCAGGTTGATTTCCTTATAGCCCCGGGCGGCGGCCTCCACGGCGGCGCGGGATTTGGTAAAGGCGGGGGGATCGAGAATCACCACATCATACTGCGCCCCGGCGGCGGATTTTTCCTTCAGGAAATCAAAGGCGTTGGCGGCCACGAAATCCACATTGTCAAAGCCGTTGAGGGCGGCATTCTCCCGGGCGCATTCGCAGGCAAATTCCGAAATATCCACGCCGGTGACCTGGGCTGCGCCGTAGCGGGCGGCATGCAGGGCGAAGGAGCCGGTATGGGTGAAGCAATCCAGCACCGTTTTGCCCCTGACAAAGGGGGCGATGGCGGCGCGGTTTTCCTTCTGATCCAGGAAAAAGCCCGTCTTCTGGCCCTGCTTGACATCCACCCAGAATTTCACCCCGTTCTCCATGAGCAGCACCTTATCGGGCACCTCGCCCCGGAGAACGCCCGTCACCTGGCTCAGCCCCTCCAGCTCGCGCACCGGCACATCGCCCCGCTCATAAATGCACCGGGGATGCACTTCGTCCATCAGCGCATCGCAGATCATATCCTTATATTTCTCCATGCCCAGGCACAGGCACTGGAGGGAAAGCACATCGCCGAAGCTATCCACGATGACGGCGGGCAGGCCATCGCTTTCGGCGAAAATCAGCCGGCAGGAGGCAAGATCGGCAAAGAGCCGCCGGTAATCCACCGCCGCCTTCACCCTGCGGCGGATGAAGGCTTCGTCAATTTCCTCTTCCTTCCGGCTCAGAATGCGCAGCGCGATCTGGGAGGCGGGGTTATACACCGCCATGGCCAGAAAGCGGCCGTTGGAGGCGGTGACGCGCACCGTATCCCCGGGGCTGATTTCGCCCTTGGTGCGGGCAATATCGCTGCGGAAAATCCAGGGATGCCCCGAAAATACCCGCTTTTCCTTGCCGGGAAGCAGAATAATATCCTTCATGTAAACCCCTCGTTTCTTTGAAAATCGGCAGGCGCAGGCCGCCGGATGTGGACAAATCAACAAAACCAATTGCATTATACCACAACTTACGGTATAATGTACAGGATTTTTATTGGATGGAGGGGGAATGCATGGCAGTTGTCTGGATCAGCGGCGCTTCCAGCGGGCTGGGGCTGCATACGGCCCGGGCGCTGGCGGAGGCGGGCTTTTCGGTGATTGCGGGGGCGCGCTCCTTTTCGGGAGAAAGGGCAGGCGATATCTGGCAATTGCCGCTGGATGTAACGGATGAAACGAGCGTGGAGCATTTTGCGGAAAAGGCGCTGGCCCTGGGGGGCGCGCCGGATGTGCTGATCAATTGCGCCGGGGTGCTGATTCTGGGGGCCTGCGAAAGCTATGGTCAGGAGGAATTGCGCCAGGTGATGGAGACCAATTTTCTGGGCCAGACGGCCCTGATTTCCCGGGCGCTGCCCCTGATGCGGGAAAGGGGAAGGGGCAGGATTGTGAATTTTTCTTCGATCAACGGCCTGCTGGGCATTCCCTTTCAGGGGGCCTATACGGCCAGCAAGCATGCCATTGAGGGCTACAGCGAATGCCTGGCGCTGGAATGCGCGCCCTTTGGCATTGAGGTGATGCTGGTGGAGCCGGGGGATCACCGCAGCGGCAGCGGGAAATATCGCCGCATTTCTAAGGGCATGGGAAAGGAAAATCCCTATGCCCCGGCCTTTGAAAGGGCGGCGCGGTGCATCGCCTGGGATGAGGCCCACGGCAGCGATCCCGATTATCTGGGCCGGAAAATCGCCCGGGCGCTGAAAAGGAAGCGCCTGCCCCGCCGGCTGCGGGTGGCCTCTCTGGATCAGCATCTGGCGGTGCTGCTGCATGACGCGCTGCCGGGGCGGATCTTTGGGCGGATCATCGGCTCCTATTATCAGAAAGACAAAAGGAAGGCGACCGAGGAATAAGAAAGGAAGCGAGGGGGAGGGCCCATGAGTGAGGTGCTGGCCCGCAGCGCAAAATTGCGGGAGGAAAAGACCCTGGAGAATTTATTCCGGATTATTTGCTCCGGTGGAGAGAAAACGGCTGCCCGGTATCTGGAGGGGGATACCGAAAAGGCCATTGCCTATGCCGATTATGAAAGGAAAACCTATGCCGTGGCTGCCTGCCTGCAGGGAATGCTGGGAGCGGAAAAGCGGGGCGGCTTTGTGGGCATTCAATTGGATACCTGCCCGGAATGGTTTGCCATTTTCTGGGGCGTGATGGCTGCCGGCTTTCAGGCGGTGCTGCTGGATTTTTCCCTGACTGATGAAATGACAGGCTATATGCTGGGCCAGGCCGGGGCCGTCGCCCTGATTGCCCGCACGCCAAGAAAGCTGAGGAATGCGGATATTCTCCAGATTACTGCCCGGCAGCTTACGGATGCCGCGCCAGCCCCGGGCTTTCATCCGGAATTTGGCGGGCAGGTGGCTCTCTGCACCTCCGGCACCACCGATACCAGCCGCATTTTCCTCTATAATGAGGAGGCTATCTGCAATCAGGTGCTGAATTCCGAATTATTGTACCGGGCCAATCGCCGCATCATCAGCGATGAGCCGCGGCGCAATCTGGCCTTCCTGCCCTATCATCATGTATTTGGCTTTATGGTCTGCCTGCAGTGGATTCATTTTCTGGGCTACGAAAATATTTATCTTCGGGATCGCAGCCCCAAATGCATTCAGGATACCGCCCGCCGCTTCCGGGTGACCCATCTGATGGCGGTGCCGCTGCTGGCCAATCATCTCTGCGTGGGGCTGAATAAGAAGGTGGCCAAGGAGCCGCCCGTCAAGCGCGTCCTCTTTCAGGCCATGCGGGGCTTTTCCTTAACGCTGCAATCCCTGGCCCCGGGCCTTGGCCTGGATTTTGCCCGGAAGGTATTATTTCGTTCCGTGGTCAGCCAGCTGCTGGGCCCGGATATCCGCTGCATCATCCTGGGGGGCAGCCATACGCCCCGGGAGCATATGCGCACCCTTTCCGCCCTGGGCTATTTTACCGTTTCCGGCTTCGGCATGACCGAAACGGCGGTAACCAGCGTGGAAACGGGCATGAACGTGCTGACCAGAACCACCGGCTCGGTGGGCAGACCCATGGCCAGCGCCGAATACCGGGTGAAGTCCGACGGCGAAAAGGCCAATCGCGGCGAAATGTATATCCGGGGCAATACCATCCATACCGGTCGGCTGGCGGATGGCAAAATCCTGCCGCCCGCCCTGGATGAGGAGGGCTGGTATCGCACGGGGGATGTGGTGCGCCTGGAAAAGGGCAGCCGCATGTATGTGGAGGGCCGGGCCAAGGATGTGATCATCAATGAATCCGGCGAAAATGTATACCCCGATGAAATTGAGGATGCCTTTGGCGCGCTGGAGGGCGTGGAGCAATTCTGCGTGCTGGGCGTAAGGGCCCGGGAAAGGAAGATGGAAAAGCATCATTTGCCCCATCTGCCCGGCAAAAGGAAAAATGCGCTCTATGAGGATATTGCGCTGGTTATGAACGTGGACGGGCATTTTCGGGATGATGCCTATATCGCCGGGCTGATGGCCCAGGTGCGCAGGATCAATGGCAGCCTGCCCTCGGTCAAGCGGGTAACCCGGGTGCTGGCAACCCCCGAAAAATTCCAGACGGCGGGGGGCATCAAGATCAGGCGGCTGGCGCTGAAAAAGGCCATTGAAGAAAACCGGATGGCGTATCGGGAAATTGATTTCAATCATTCGGGGAATGATGCGGCAGCCGGGGAAAAGCCCCCGGCGCAGGAGGAAAAGGCGCCCTCCGATCCGCAAATGGAGGAAATCAGGCAGAAGGTGCGGCAGGTGTATGCCGAAAGTCTGGATCTTCCGGTGGATCAGGTGGCGGACGATGCCCATTTCATCGATGATCTGGGGGGCGATAGCCTGCAGGTGCTGGGCATGAGCCTGAAAATCGAGGAGCTTTTCAATGTGCTGATTCCCACGGAGGAATATGGCCGCTGTACCACCGTGAATGATCTTTCCGCTCTGCTTTCCGCCCGCCTCCGGGGCGATGCGGCCTGTGAAAGCGCCGCGTCCCGGGATGACCGGGCCGTTACCCCCATTACCCGCTTTGAGGATTCCCCCGAATATCAGGCCTTTGCCGCACGGCAGGCGGCGCTGCTGGGCAGCGGGGAGGATAATCCCTATTTCGTGGCGCATGATTCGCCGCTGCTGGATACCTCCAATATGGCGGGGCAGCGGGTGCTGAATTTCGGCAGCTACAATTATGTGGGCATGTCCGGCCGGGCGGAGACCAGAGAGGCGGCGAAAAAGGCCATCGATCTTTACGGCACCTCCGCCTCGGGCAGCCGTCTGCTGGCCGGGGAAAAGAGCCTGCATGCCGAATTGGAGCGGGAAATCGCCGATTGGAAGCATACCGAAACGGCGCTGGTGCTGGTGGGGGGCCATTCCACCAATGTCACCTGCGTGGGCAATTTCTGCGGCAAGGGCGATCTGATCGTCTACGATGCCATTTCCCATAATTCCATCGAGCAGGGCTGCCGCCTTTCTCAGGCCACCGCCAAGCCCTTCCCCCATAATGATGTAAACGCCCTGGAAAGCATTCTGCGCACCCAGCGGCATAAATTTGCCAAGGTGCTGATCGTTATCGAGGGCGCCTATTCCATGGATGGCGATATTGCCCCTGTGCCCGAATTTGTGAAGCTGAAGAAGAAATACGGCTGCTTCCTGATGGTGGATGAGGCCCATTCCGCCTGCGTGATTGGCAAAACCGGCGGCGGCGTGGATGAATATTTCGGCCTTGCCCCCGATGATATTGATATCAAGATGGGCACCCTGTCCAAGGGCATCGGCACCTGCGGCGGCTATCTGGCGGGCTCCCGGGCCATCATCGATTATATGCGCTATAATCTGCCCGGCTTTGTCTTTTCCGTGGGCATTTCTCCGCCTCTGGCGGCGGCCTCGCTGGCGGCTATCCGCCTTCTGCGCAGCGATCCTTCCATTATGGAGCGCATGGCCCGGAATATCCGCTGCTTTGTGGAGGAGGCCCACAGGCGGGGCTTCAATACCTGCCTTGCCGGGGAAACCGCCATTATTCCCGTGCTGGTGGGCAGGGATGAGGATGCCTTCCTGCTTTCCAATATGATGCGGAGAAAGGGCGTTTTCGTGCCCCCGGCGGTGTATCCCGCCGTGCCGAAAAATAAGGCGCGGCTGCGCTTCTGCGTTATTTCCGAGCATCAGCCCGAGCAGATTGCGGAGGCGCTGGACAAGCTGGCGGAATGCGCCCGGGAGGCCGGCATTGCATTGCCCGGGTGATTTCTTACGAGAAAAAGGAGATGCGGAGCCATGAGTATCATTGTGATTGTAGGCGCGGGCATGATGGGCAGCGCCATTGGCATTCCTGCCGCAGCCAACGGCCATGCCGTCCGGCTGGTGGGCACGCCCCTGGATCGGGAAATCATCCGCCATGCCCGGGAAACGGGCGAGCATCTGACCATGAAGCGGCGGCTGCCCCCGGAGTATGCCTATTATCAGTTTGAAGAAATGCAGGATGCCCTTCAGGGCGCCGATCTTTTGGTTGGGGGCGTCAGTTCCTTTGGGGTGGAATGGTTTGCGGAAAACGTGCTGAAAATAGTGGATCCGAATCTGCCCATCCTGACCGTGACCAAGGGCATGCTGGATGATGAGGCAGGCAATCTGCATATCTATCCCGATGTATTTGAGCGTCTTGCGGGCTATCGGGGGCTGAAACTGAATGCGGTGGGCGGCCCCTGCACCAGCTATGAGCTGGCGGATCTGGATCAGACCGAGGTCACCTTCTGCGGCCGGGATATGGAATTGCTGCGCTGGATCCGCTCGCTGTTTGAAACCGATTATTATCATGTGAGTCTTTCCAATGATATGATCGGTGTGGAGGCCGCGGTGGCCTTGAAAAATGCCTATGCCCTGGGGGTCAGCCTGGCCATCGGGCTTTCCGAAAAGCGGGAGGGCGTGATCGGCAGGGAGCATTATAATTCCCAGGCCGCCCTCTTTGGCCAGAGCGCCCGGGAAATGAAGCGGTTCCTGGCCCATCTGGGCGGGGAGGAGGAAAGCCTGATGCTGGGCATCGGCGATCTGTATGTGACGGTGTTCGGCGGACGCACCCGCCGAATCGGCACGCTCCTGGGCCGGGGCCTTTCCTTTGACGAGGCCATGGCTACCCTCCAGGGCGTGACGCTGGAATCTATCGTCATTGCCGGCCGCGCTGCACGGGCGGTGAAACGGAAAATCGCCGCCGGAAGCCTGGAGGCTAAGGATTTCCCCCTGCTGATGCATATCTACGATATCATCGAGGAAAAAAAGCCGGTGGATATTCCCTGGCAGGCCTTCCGCTATGAACTGAAAAAATAACCTGAGGGCAAACGGAGAAAATAATTGCGGGAGGGTGCTTTTGACGCAAAAGCATCCTCCCGCAATATTTCTCCCCATCCCCCTCCTGCGGACGCATGGAAAGCCATCGCGGGCCGGATGTACCCGGCGAGGGCAGCCGGGCGGGGTGTTAATTATTTCGATTGCGGGCGTAGAAAATCCAAAGGGCGATAATAACCGCCAGAATCAGGATAGCGGCAACAATCACCGTGGAGAGAATGGGCGTGATCGTTTCGTAGAAAATCGCGCCCAGAATCAGGCCGACCGCCAGAAAAAGCAGCAGCGCAAAGAAACCAATCGCGCCGCTGGCGCGCGGATTATACCGATGATGGGAACCGCCGGAATTGGAAGAACACTGGGGATAGCAATTCATGCGCTCCCCCTCCGAAAACCGGCTCTGGATGGTTCATGGCGGGCTCCAGCCAAATTGAATGCCAGATCAGCAAAAAAGAATATCGATTAGAAAAACAGCAGCAATGCTTCCGCGTTTGGTGGAAACATTGCTGCTTTATTCTTTACATCTTGCTTACTTTTGCTTCACTGGCATTCAACCTGGTTCTATTCCTCCAGGAATCATCCAGAGCCGGTTTTCGGGAGGGTGCGGGAGGGCGCTTTTGACGCAAAAGCATCCTCCCGCAATTATTTTCCCATTTTCCGTTTCTGGTTTTCGAAAGGGGCGCAGGGGAACCACTTTTGGTATCAAAAGTGGTTCCCCCGCAAGATCTCCCTCATCACATATTTTCCAGGCCCTTTTTGCGCATGCGGCGGCGCTCGAAGATCTTTTCGATTTCGACCACCGGCACGATTGCGAAGGCCAGCAGCATAGACACCAGATATTCGGCCAGGGAGATGGTTTCAAAGCCGAAGGCGTTTGCCAGGAAGGGGACGAAAATGACGGCGCTGGTGGAGAGCAGGGAGAAGAGCATCGCGCCCCAGAGGAATTTATTCCGGCTGCCCATCCGGAAAATGGATTTATGCAGGGAGCGCATATTGAAGGAATGGAAGATTTCGGTCATGGAGAGGGCCAGGAAGGCCATGGTCATGCCATCGGCGCTATTGGCGATTTCCCATACGCCCGCTTCCATATAATGCCCCACGAAATAGGCGGCCAGGCAGATGATTGCCACGGTTACGCCCTGCAGCACCACATCAAAGCCCATGCCGTTGGCAAAGATGCCGTCCTTGGGGTTGCGGGGCTGGCGCTGCATGATATCCTTTTCGCCCTTTTCCATGCCCAGGGCCAGGGCGGGGAAGGTATCGGTGATCAGATTGATCCAGAGCAGATGCACGGGCTTGAGGATGGTAAAGCCCAGGAGGGTGGCAAAGAAGATGGCCAGCACCTCGCTGAGATTGGAGGCCAGCAGGAATTGAATGGCCTTGCGGATGTTATCATAGATTCTGCGGCCCTCGCCCACGGCGGAAACGATGGTGGCAAAATTATCATCCGCCAGCACCATATCCGCCACATTCTTGGTGACATCGGTGCCGGTAATGCCCATGCCCACGCCGATATCGGCATTCTTGATGGAGGGGGCGTCATTGACGCCGTCGCCGGTCATGGCGGTGATTTTGCCCCGCTTTTTCCAGGCGTTGACGATGCGCACCTTATGCTCCGGCTGCACCCGGGCATAGACAGAGTATTTCTCAATATCGGTTTCCAATTGCTCATCGGAAATATCATCCAATTGCGCGCCGGTAATGGCCTGCTCGGGGGAGGTGATGATGCCCAGCTGCATGGCGATGGCCACGGCGGTATCCCGGTGATCGCCGGTGATCATGATGGGGCGGATGCCGGCCCGGCGGCATTCCTCAATGGCGGGCTTCACCTCGGGCCGGACGGGATCGATCATGCCGGTCAGGCCGATATACACCAGTTCCTTTTCCAGCGCTTCGGGGGAGAAATCCCCGGGCACGGCGGCCCATTTCCGCTGGGCGGCGCAAAGCACGCGCAGGGCCTGATCGGCCATTTCCTTATTTTCCTTCAGGATGGATTGGCGGATTTCATCGGTCATGGGAATTTCCCGGCCGTCCACCAGGGCGAAGCTGCAATTCTTTAATACCTCGTCCGGCGCGCCCTTGGTATACTGCATGATGCTGCCATCGGAAAGCTGATGCACGGTGGACATCATTTTGCGCATGGAATCAAAGGGCGCTTCGCCGATGCGGGGCGCCTCCGCCTTCAGGGCGTTTTTGTTCAGGCCCAGGGCCAGGGCGTAATTGACCAGCGCGCATTCGGTGGGCTCGCCCACGGCCTCGCCCTTTTCATCATCCATTTCGGCATCGGAGCATAGGGCCATGGCCCGGGCCAGCAGCTGCTTATCGCAGGGGCTTTCCTTCACCACGGTCATTCTGTTCTGGGTCAGGGTGCCCGTTTTATCCGAGCAGATGATCTGGGCGCAGCCCAGGGTTTCCACGGCGGTCAGCTTGCGGATGATGGCGCTGCGCCGGCTCATATTGGTAACGCCGATGGAAAGCACCACCGTGACCACTGCGGCCAGCCCCTCGGGGATTGCCGCCACCGCCAGGGAAACGGCCACCATAAAGGAATCCAGCAGCGGCTGCTGCCGGAGCAGCCCCACGGCGAAAATCACCGCGCAGATGCCCAGCACCAGATATGTCAGCACCTTGCTCAGCTCATTCAGCTTGATCTGCAGGGGCGTCTGGCCCTCCTGAGCCATGGTCAGGGCGTTGGCGATTTTTCCCATTTCGGTCTGCATGCCGGTCTGGGTGATCAGCGCCTTGCCCCGGCCGTATACCACGGTGGAGCCCATATAGACCATGTTTTTCCGATCGCCCAGGGGCACGGCCTTGCCGTTTTCCTCGGTCAGGGCATCGGTATGCTTGTTGACGGGCACGGATTCGCCGGTCAGGGCGGCCTCCTCGATTTTCATGGAGGCGCATTCGATGATGCGGCCATCGGCGGGCACGGAATCCCCGGCCTCCAGCACGATGATATCTCCGGGCACCAGTTCCTCGCTGCGCACAGTGATCTGCCTGCCATCCCGGATCACTTTGCTGGTGGCGGCGGCAATCTCCTGCAGGGCGGCAATGGCCTTTTCCGCCTTATTCTCCTGGAATACCCCCAGCACCGCATTGATCACCACCACCGCCAGGATGATGATGACATCCGCCATGGATTCCCCCTCCATTACGCTGGTGACCCCCGAAATGACGGCGGCGCACAGGAGGATGATGATCATGGGATCCTTGAGCTGATCCAGAAAGCGGGAAAGGAGAGAAACCTTTTTCCCCTCCTCCAGCTTGTTTTTCCCGTATTGGGAAAGGCGCGCTTCCGCTTCTGCCGCCGTCAGGCCGCTTTCGGTTACCTGGGCATCCGAAAGGGCCTGGGCAATGGTTTTCTGGTAATCCTTCATGTGTTTCCCTTCCTTTTCTTTTTGGTCGATGGGCGGGCACTTTTCCTTATTTGGATTTGGCTATAAAAAATGAGGCCCATCTGCTTGCGTGGCAGATAAGTCTCATCATTTGAAACAAAGTCAGGAAGCGAGGCTCCCGGGTTTGTTGGCTTCATTACGCATGCGCGCTGATTACTCCCTTATCATCCTTGATCATACACGAATGGAAGAAAAATGTCAACCGGTATTTTGAACCTAACCCACATTTTCTATTCGTCCCCTTTCGCCCTTTTCCTGCTTTTTTGCGATCATGGCAGAAAAAAGGCGCGCCCGGCGGCGGCTTGACAAGAAAAGGGAAATGCATGTATAATTTAGCTGAATAGTCATTCAGTGAAATGAGGGGGAAGGCCCATGGAGGAAAAGATGACCCGGCGGCGGGAGCAGGCCCAGGAAAGCCGTCAGCGGCTCATGGATGCCGCGCTGCAGCTTTTTTCCCAGCGGGGCTATGCGGAAACCTCCGTCCATGCCATCTGCGAGGGGCTGGGAGTGGCGGACAGCCTGCTGTATCATTATTTCCCCGGCGGGAAAAAGGAACTGATGCAGGTGCTGATTCAGGAAAACATGCTGCGCCTGCTGGGGGAATTAAACGCCCAGAATGACCGGCTGGAGAAACTGCCCATTGATGAAATGCTGGAGGCGCTCTATCAGGGCATTTATGAAACGGTGATGCGCTACGCCGGCCTTTTCAGGATTTTTATCCGGGAGGAAAATATCCGGGAATGGGTGGCGGGCGATCAATTGCGGCTGATTATGCGGCAGCGGCAGATCTGGTTTGCCCATCTGCTGGCGCTGCAGGCGGAGCGGGGCAATATCGCCCCCATGGATTATGAAAGCGCGGCGGAAATGCTGGATTCGCTGATGCTGTATCATCTGGCGGCAGAGATTGTCGGCCTGGCGGATAGCCGCCTGAAGGATGAAAAAAACCGGAAGCGGATGATTGATTATCAGATTGGCCTTTGGAAACGGGGCCAATGATGAATAGAAAAAAGATAACGGGAGGGATTTAAGATGGGAAATTTTGTTTTAAGCTGCTGCTCCACGGCGGATCTGACCAGGGCGCATTTTGAGGAGAGAAATATCCATTATATATGCTTCCATTTTTCGCTGAATGATCGCCAGTATGCCGATGATCTGGGGCAGAGCATTTCCTTCTCCGATTTTTATCAGGCCATGCGCCAGGGGGCGGAAACCAAGACCTCCCAGGTGAACCAGGATGAATTTGCGGCCTATTTCACCCCCTTCCTGGAGGCGGGGATGGATATTCTTCACGTCTGCCTTTCCTCCGGCATTTCGGGGGTGTATAATTCGGCCATGCTGGCCAAGACCATGCTGGAGGAAAAATATCCGGAGCGGAAAATCTATATCCTGGATTCACTGAACGCCTCCTCGGGCTACGGGCTGCTGATGAATGCCCTGGCGGATCGCCGGGACGAGGGCATGACGGCGGAGGAAGCCTACGCCTGGGGCATGGCCCATCGGCTGGAATTCCACTCCTGGTTTTTCTCCACCGATCTTACCTTTTATGTCAAGGGCGGGCGCATCTCCCGGGCCTCGGGCCTGGTGGGCAGCGTGCTGCATATCTGCCCGCTGCTGAATATGGATCGGGCGGGCCGGCTGATCCCCCGGGAAAAAATCCGCACCAAGAAAAAGGTGATTGGCCGCATCGTGGAAAAAATGCTGCTCCATGCCCGGGACAGGGAAAACTACAGCGGCAGATGCTATATTTCCCATTCTGATTGCTATGAGGATGCCCGGGCGGTGGCCGATCTGGTGGAGGAAAAATTCCCCCGCCTGAATGGCCGGGTGATTATCAACAGCGTGGGCACCACCATCGGCAGCCATACCGGCCCGGGCACGGTGGCGCTGTTTTTCCAGGGTGATCCCAGAGAGGAATAATGCTTTGGCCCTTCCCTGCCTTTCGGGCGGCGGAGGGCCTTCCTTCTGCCTTCCTGGGGCGGGCTTTTTTTCCATGGATACTTGACGCAGGGCGAAATTTGCTGTATCTTGATGAAAAGAAGCAAACGAGGGGGCATCGCGCATGCTGTTGATTGGAATCTGCGGGGCCAGCGGATCGGGAAAAACCACCCTGGCCCGGGAATTGGTGCGGGATTGCGGGAAAAGCAGCGTGGTTATCAATCAGGACGCCTATTATCTGGATCATCCGGATATGAGCTTTGAGGAGCGGGTGACCCTCAATTACGACGAGCCCTGCATTTTTGATCACGATCTTTTGTATCAGGATGTATGCGATCTGATGGCGGGCCGGGCCATTACCCGCAAGGCCTATGATTTTGCCAAGCATCGCCGGGCGGATACCGAGGAAATCATCCAGCCGGCGGAGGTGATTGTGGTGGAAGGCATTCATGCCTTCTATGATCAGCGGCTGATGGAAAAAATGTTTCTCAAGCTGTACATCAATGTGGAGCCGGATATCTGCCTGCTGCGCCGCATCAAGCGGGATATCCGGGATCGGGGCAGGGAGATTGAAAACATTGCCGCTCAGTATCTGGGCACGGTCAAGCCCATGTATGACCGCTATATCCGCAATTATGTGAATGAGGCGGATGTGGTGGTGATGCGGGGCGGGAAAAACGCCCGGATCGTGGATATTCTCTCCGGCTATCTGCGCGGCGCGCTGACCAGCGATTGACTTTGCTTTCTGAAAAGAATATAATAAGATCAAATTGCAAGGGAGGAATTGAGCCATGAAACCATTTATGGATGAAAACTTTCTGCTGACCACAGAAACGGCCCGGGTGCTTTTCCATGAGGCCGCCAAGGATATGCCCATCATTGACTACCATTGCCATCTGCAGCCCCGGGAAATTGCCCAGAATGTGAAATTCGATAATATTACCCAGCTGATGCTGGGCGGCGATCATTACAAATGGCGCGCCATGCTCTCCTGGGGGGTGGAGGAGCGGCTGATCCGCGGCGACGGCGATCCCCGGGAAAAATTCATCGCCTATGCCGATGCCCTTTCCCATGCCATCGGCAATCCCCTCTATCATTGGACGCATCTGGAATTGCAGCGGGTATTCGGCGTGGATACGCCCCTGAATAAGGATACCGCCCCCGAAATCTACGATTACACCAGCGAATTGCTCCAGCAGGAGGATTTCCGCGCCCAGGCGCTGGTGGATAAATTCCATGTGGATTATCTCTGCACCACCGATGACCCCGTGGATGATCTTTCCTTCCATCAGGCCATTGCCGCCGAGGGCAAAATGAAGGCCCGGGTGCTGCCCGCCTTCCGCCCGGATAAGGCCATCAATGTGGAGCGCGCCGGCTTTGCCGATTATATTCATCAGCTGTCCCGGGCGGCGGGAATGGAAATCAAATCCACCGCCGATGTGCTGACCGCCCTGGAGCGCCGGGTGGAATATTTCCATGCCATGGGCGCGCGCATTTCGGATCACGCGCTGGATACCGTGCCCTTTGGCGAGCCCTCCTTCAAGCAGGCGGATAAGGCCTTCCATGCCGCCATGAACGGCGAGGAAATGAAGCAGAAGCATATCGACAGCTACCGCACGGTGCTGCTGGCGGGCCTGGGCGGCATGTATGCCCAGCGCGGCTGGGTGCAGCAGTATCATATGAACGCCATGCGCAACAATAATACCGCCATGTTCCGCCGCTATGGGCCCGATGTGGGCTTTGATTCCATGACCGATCATCCCGTGGCCCGGAATCTTTCCCGGCTGATGGATCTGCAGGATGCCCAGGGCCAATTGCCCAAGACCATTCTCTATTGCCTCAACGGCGCCGCCAACGGCGTTATCGGCTCCATGCTGGGCAATTTCCAGCAGAGCGGCGTGAAGGGCAAGATCCAGATGGGCTCCGGCTGGTGGTTCATGGATCAGAAGGACGGCATGGAGGATCAATTGCGCCATTTGGCCAATCTGGGCGTGCTGGGTACCTTTGTGGGCATGCTTACCGACAGCCGCTCCTTCATCAGCTATCCCCGGCATGAATATTTCCGCCGCATCCTGTGCAATCTGATCGGTCAATGGGTGGAAAATGGCGAATATCCCGGCGATATGGAATTCCTCAAGGGCCTGGTGCAGGATATCAGCTATCGCAACGCCAAGGAATACTTTGGTATTTAATCGATGATACAGGAGGAATGCAGAATGGATATGCTCAAGCAATTGTCTCTGGCCGGGCTGGTTCCCGTGATCAAGGTAAAGCATGCCGAGGACGCCGTGCCCCTGTGCCGCGCGCTGAAGGCCGGCGGCCTGCCCGTGGCTGAAATTACCTTCCGTACCGATGCCGCCGAGGAGGCCATCCGGCTGGTGCATGAGGCGCTGCCCGATGTGCTGCTGGGCGCGGGCACGGTGCTGACCACCGAGCAGGCCGATCGCGCCTGGAATGCGGGGGCGGGCTATATCGTTTCTCCCGGCCTCAATCCCGTGGTGGTAAAGCATTGCGTGGAAAAGGGCTATCCCGTGCTGCCCGGCTGCGGCAATCCCAGCGATATTGAGGCGGCGCTTTCCCTGGGCCTGAAGACCGTGAAATTCTTCCCCGCCGAGGCGCTTGGCGGCCTCAAGCTCATCAAGGCCATGGCTGCCCCCTACGGCGATGTGAAATTCGTGCCCACCGGCGGCATCAATGAAAAGAATCTGCCCGAATATCTGGCCTTCCCCAAGATTGCGGCCTGCGGCGGCAGCTGGATGGTGCCCGATGACGCGGTGGAAAATAAGGATTGGGATCGCATTGAGGCCCTGGCCCGCCAGGCTGTGAATGTGATGCTGGGGCTGAGCGTGGTGCATGTGGGCATCAACAGCGAAAATGCCGACATCGCCATGGAGGAGGCCCGGAAGCTTTCTCTCCTGCTGGGCTGGCCCCTGAATAAGGACAGCGCCAAGGGCGTGTTTGTGGGCAGCGGCTTTGAAATGATGAAGACCTGGTTCCGGGGCACCCATGGACATCTGGCCATCGGCACCAGCAATGTGGATCGGGCCAAATGGCATATGGAGCAGCGGGGCTTCGTTTTCGATGAGGAAACGGCCACCTATACCCCCGACGGCCGGATGAAATTCATCTATCTGAAGGATGAAATCGGCGGCTTCGGCATTCATCTGGTGCTGAAATAAGAAAAGGCGGCCTGGGCCGCGGCGGAGATCATTCCCGAAATGGGGGAATGATCTCCTTTTTTTGCGTTGGGAAATAGTCGTTTTTTCGTGGTAAAATTGCGGATATGGGCGAAAAATAGCATTATAAGAAGATTTTAACAAAGAAAACCAGAGCAAAGAATGAAGAAATTATAATTATAGTATTGACAAATGTACCAAAGCATGATATAATCTGTCACAAGTGATTTAAACAATACACCCGATTTACCAGAGAGGATGTGGTCAAGGTGACGGTGAAGGCAATGGCCCCCACCAGAAAGAAAGGTTTTATCCAGTCCTTTAAGAACGAAATGACCCGGCATGGCGCGCTCTATATCATGCTGCTTTTGCCCCTGACAGTGCTGCTGGCGTTCAAATACGCCCCCATGTACGGCGTGCAGATCGCTTTCCGTGATTTCCGGATTACCCGGGCCATGGAAAAATGCGAATGGGTGGGCCTGAAGTATGTGATCCGCTTCCTGACCAATGATCAGTTCTGGCAGATTCTGCGCAACACCCTGAGCATCAACCTCTACAGCCTGGCCACCTTCCCGATTTCCCTGATTTTTGCGCTGCTGCTCAATTATCTGCCCTTCAAGCGCTATAAGAAGACCGTGCAGATGATTTCCTACGCGCCCCATTTCATTTCCACCGTGGTTATGGCCAGCCTGATTCTCCAGTTCCTCTCTGCCCGCGGCGGCATGCTCAACGAGGTGCTGGGCATCTTCGGCATCGCTCCGGTCAATTACATGGCCAATCCCGATTATTTCTATTCCGTGTACGTCTGGTCGGGCGTATGGCAGGAAATGGGCTACGGCGCCATCATTTATATCGCCGCCCTTTCCGGCGTATCCTCCGAATTGCATGAGGCAGCCATCGTGGATGGCGCCAACATCGTCAAGCGCATCTGGCATGTGGATATTCCCTCCATCCTGCCCACCTTCTGTATCCTTTTGATCATGCGCTGCGGCTCCCTGCTGAATATCGGCTTTGAAAAGGTGCTGCTGCTGCAGAATAACGTGAACACCTCCGTTTCCGAGGTAATCAGCACCTTCGTTTATCGCCAGGGCATCGCGGCCTCCCGTCCTCAGTATTCCTACAGCGCCGCCATCGGCCTGTTCCAGTCGCTGTTCAATATGGTTATGCTGCTTACCGTCAATACGCTGACCGGCAAACTGACCGGCAATTCCATGTTCTAAGGAGGGCGGAAAGAAATGAGTACCATTGATCGCAAAACCGGCAAGGTAAAGAAAAATACCGCCATCCGCCTGATGAAATCGGATTATGTCTTCCTGACCTTCGATTTCCTGATTCTCACGCTGATTTTCGTCGTCATCCTCTATCCCCTGCTCTATGTTATTTCCTGCTCCTTCTCCGGGGGCAAGATGGTGGGCGGCGGCGCTTCCCTGATTCCGCTGCAGGCAACCCTGCAGGGCTATACCGCCGTTATTGAGGATGCCTCCGTCTGGCGCGGCTATGGCAATTCCCTGATCTATACCGTATCGGGCACGGCCCTGGCCCTGCTGGTGACCATCCTGTGCGCCTATCCTCTTTCCCGCTCCACCTTCAAAAACGGCAAATACATGATGTTCCTCTGCGTTTTCACCATGTATTTTTCCGGCGGCCTGATCCCCACCTATCTGACCATCCGCAATTACGGCATTCTGGATAGCATCTGGGCCCTGATCCTGCCGGTTTCCCTTTCCGTGTATAACATGATCGTTATGCGCACCTATTTTAAGACCAGCATTCCCGATGAAATGCATGAGGCGGCCTCCATTGACGGCTGCGGCGAATGGCGCTTCCTGTTAAAGATTGTGCTGCCCCTCTCCGGCCCCATTCTGGCGGTTGTGGGCCTGTATTACGCGGTGGATCTGTGGAACGGCTATTTCAACGCCATGGTCTATCTGCAGGATAAGGCGAAGCTGCCCCTGGCCAACGTGCTGCGCGAATTGCTGGTGCAGAATCAGTCCCTGAATATGGAATCCAGCGTGCAGATGGATTCCACCACCCTGGCCATTATGGAAATGCGCTCTCAGGTCATGCGCTATTCCCTGATCATCGTTTCCTCTCTGCCTGTTATGATGCTCTATCCCTTTGTGCAGAAGTATTTCGTCAAGGGCGTTATGATCGGCGCGGTCAAGGGCTAAGGCCCGTTCCAAAGGAATCTTGCATGCGGCGGCCATGCCGCGTGAAGATAAATATTAAAGGAGGCTTACCCGGTATGAAAAAGGTATTTGCTCTGGCTCTCACCCTGGTCATGCTGCTCAGCGCGATTCCTGCGCTGGCGGAAGTATCCGCCCCTGGCGTATACCCCATCACCGATGAGAAGGTGACCCTGTCTATCTTCTGCGGTCAGCTGGCTACCTTCGAAGATTTCGAAACCAGCTATCAGAATGTTTGGTTCGAGGAATTCTCCGGCGTGGACGTGGAATGGACCGCCGCCAACTCCTCCGAGCTGACCGAAAAGCAGAATCTGTCCCTGGCGTCTCCTGATCGCTGCGACGTTTATCTGCGCTCCATCAGCAATGACGAAATCATGCTGTATGCCGAAGACGGCGTCATCATTCCTCTGGAAGACCTGATCGATGAGCATACCGTCTACATCAAGAAGATGCTGGACGAAAACCCCGAAATCCGTGAGCAGCTGACTGCTCCCGACGGCCACATCTATCAGCTGTTCCATTACAACTATCTGGCTCAGGAAGCCGTTCCGAAGATGTGGGTGTACACCCCCTATCTGAACGCCTACATGGAAGCCACCGGCAATGCCAAGCCCACCACCACTGCCGAATTCAAGGAAATGCTGATCTATTTCCGCGATCATGATATGAACGGCAACGGCAAGGCGGATGAAATCCCGCTGACCGGTACCTACAATTACGGCACCGATGGTCAGGATCCCATCTACTGGCTGATCAATGCGTTCACCGATATCAACTGCCAGCATGAAACCTACTTCCAGCCCGATGGCAACAATGGTTTCTACTGCGTGGCCACCACCGATGAATTCCGTGATGCCCTGCGCTATGCCAATGATCTCTTTGATGAGAAGCTGCTGGTGGAAGATACCTATGTGCAGGATCTGTTCCAGTTCCGTCTTCTTACCTCCGTTCCCAAGGAAAGCCTGACCGTCTGCGTCGCCGCTGCTCCTTATCCCTATCGTCTGCTCACCTACAACGCTGATCCCACCTACACCCAGTGGACTGATTGGGAAGTCATCCTGCCCCTGGAGCGTCCCGATGGCACCCATCACATCGCCGGCAACAATGAATTCCGCATTTCTCCCAATACCTTCATCACCTCCAACTGCAAGGATCCCGTTGTGGCCATCAAGTGGCTGGATTACTGGTATTCCGATGAAGGCCGTGCCTGGGCCAACTTCTATGGTCAGGAAAATGTGCATTGGGCCTGGTCTGATGAACCCTCCTTCGGCGGCGCTGATAAGTCCGTCAAGTCCCTGGTTGAATGGGGCACCACGCAGAATGTTTACTGGGCACAGGGCTGGGGCCCCAACACCATCCGTACCCGTGCCGACTATGATGCCAAGGCCGCTTCCGATACTGCCACCGATAACCAGCTGATGGCTTGCCTGGCCTGCGACGAATATGCGCCCTATGTCACCTACAATCCCGTGCCCCAGATCGTTTGGTGCGAGGATCAGGATATCATCGACGAGCGGACTGACCTGAAGACCCTCCTCGATCCCCTCTTCATCGAATATGCCACCAACTTCATCATGGGCAAGCTGGATGTGAATGATGACGCCGTTTGGGAAGCCTATAAGGCCGATCTGGAAGCCAAGGGCCTCTCTCGCCTGACTGAACTCCAGGGCATCTACTACTACGGCGAATAATCCTTCCCCCACGCAAACCTCCGGCCCCGCAGCAATGCGGGGCCTTTTCTTCTACCGGGACAGGGGAGGGAGGACGGGAATAATATTGCGGGGAACCATTCTTTGTTGCCAAAGAACGGTTCCCCGCACCCCTCCAAGA
>CAZJUJ010000048.1:0-20809 GCA_964549135.1 uncultured Oscillospiraceae bacterium
TCAACCTTCAACGTATTCTTCATGTTCTTTTCCTCTCTTTCTCTTGGTCGATGGGGTTAGGCGTTCTTCTTTTCCAGCAGAGCGATCCGACGTGCATCCTTCTTCGTCTTAACAAATGCAACACGCTTGGCTTCCTTCTTCTGCTGAGCCTTTTCCAGCAGTTCCGCACGCTTCTGGTGGAAGTTGGCGATTTCGGGATACTTGTCAAGGAACCATTCCTTCATTTCCTGATAGTTGAGGGATTCGGCAAGAGCTTCTTCGCCTTCTTCGCTGATGCCACGCAGTTCCATGTATTCTGCCATGTTTTCCTCGGCATTGTCATGGCTCTTGATGTACTTCTCCATGTACTCGTAGGTCAGACCCTTGTAGCTGGGCTTATCGCTCTTGGTGGCCTTGTGGGTGACTTCTACAACCTTGAAGGTGGGATAGGCCTTGCGGACTTCCTGAAGGTCGGTGTATTCCTGAGTGCCGTACTTGCAAGCCTTGGCGTAGTCCTTCTTGGTCAGTTCGATGGAGCGAGCCTTCTCATTCACAGTGATGTTAGTCATGGTAGTTACCTCTTTCTTTCTGACTCTCTTGGGAGTCTGTTTTTTATTTCCGAAGGTGTTGTTCCCTTCGTTGTGATTACATTATACGATACGTAGCCGATGAACCTGTCGTTTATTTCGCACTGGTTCGTTTTTCTGAAAGAAAGCAAAAGAAAAAGAGGCAGGCAGTTCTGCAACCGTCGCCTCATAAAAAGATGTATCAAGGTTGATAGATTCTCGTTTGAAAGTTGAGTGTAAGATTTGAATAGATGCTCTGGTTTCGTTTACAGGTTGTATGTTATACTGTCCCTGCGAAGTATGTACCACTTTTCCGATGTACCACTTTTGCCAGTTTTTCGCCCTTACAGAGGCGAGCAGAAGTGGAATGTACCACTGATGTACCACCACAATCAAAAAAAGGGAACCGCCCCACCCGGAGCGATTCCCTTAAAAGCCTTGATATTATTGAATTTCTTACTTGCCGAAATAGCGCTTGAGCAGACCCTCGAACGCCTTGCCGTGTCGGGCTTCGTCCTTGGCCATTTCGTGGACGGTGTCATGGATGGCATCGTAGCCCAGCTGCTTAGCCAGGGCGGCCAGTTCCTTCTTGCCGGCGGTAGCGCCGCATTCGGCCTCCACGCGCATGGTCAGGTTCTTTTCGGTGGATTCGGAGACCACTTCGCCCAGCAGTTCGGCGAATTTGGCGGCATGCTCGGCTTCCTCATAGGCGGCCTTTTCCCAATAGAGGCCGATTTCGGGATAGCCCTCCCGATGGGCGGCGCGGGCCATGGCCAGATACATGCCCACTTCGGTGCATTCGCCGGTGAAATTGGCGCGCAGGCCCTCGATCACCCGCTCATCCACATCCTTGGCAACGCCTACGCGATGCTCATCGGCCCATTCGCGGCCTTCCTTCATTTCTTCAAATTTGCTGGCGGGCGCCTTGCACTGGGGGCACTTTTCGGGAGCTTCGGGACCTTCATGTACATAACCGCAAATTTTGCAAACCCACTTCATTGTTTCTTTCCTCCAATTTCTTTTATCTGATCAACCGCGTTTTTGCGGTTTCATCTCACAAAATGAGTATACACCGCTTTTCCGGGATTGAAACAGTCCGATCGATATTTTTTCAAATTATTTTGAAATATTTTTTCCGTGCTTTCTTCCGGGGCGGCTGGGCAGGGCCTGGGGGAGGGGCGGGCTCATTCCATATCGGGAATGATCTGCACCTTGATGGATTCGGCGGACATCTGCATATGGATGGCCTCCTCCAGCCGGGCGATGGGATAGCGATGGGTGATCAGCGGCGCGGTCTGAATCCGGCCGGCGTTAATCAGATCCACCGCCTCCTGATGGGAATCGGGATTGACAAAGGAGCCGCAGATTTTCAGCTCCTTCTGGAATACATCAAACAGCGGCATTTCGAATTTGGCATCCACGCTGGGCACGCTGAAGAGCAGGATTCTGCCGCCCCGATCCGCCAGATCAAAGGCCTGCCTGGTGGCAAAGGTTTTGCCCACGCATTCGATGACCACATCCGCGCCCTTGCGGCCGGTCAGGGCCTGCACCTGGGCGAGGGGATCGCTTTCCAACGGATCAATGGCTGCATCCGCGCCGACCTGGAGGCCGATGGCCCGCCGGGCCGCCACGGGCTCGGAAAGAATGACTTTGCCCGCGCCGCGGAGCTTGGCCAGCTGCACCATGATCAGGCCGATAGCGCCGCCGCCCACCACCACGGCCAGATCGCCGCTTTTGATTTCTACCAGCTCGATGCCGTGGATGCAGCAGGCCAGGGGCTCCGCCATGGCCATGGCCTCAAAGCCCACCTCTGCATTCATGGCAAATACCTGATTTTCGGGCACCAGGCTGTATTCCGCAAAGCCGCCGTTTCTATTGACGCCCACGGCAGTCATGGCATCGCAGAATTGCTTCTGCCCCTTGCGGCAATGATAGCATTTTCCGCAGTAGATATTGGGATCCACGGTGACGCAATCGCCCGCCTTCACGGCGGTAACGCCCGGGCCGACGGCCTCCACCACGCCGGAATATTCATGCCCCAGCACCACCGGAGGCGTCACCTCGGCAGAGCCCTTTTCCCCGTGATAGATATGCACATCCGTGCCGCAGATGCCCGCCGCCTTATTGCGGATCAGCACCTCATGCGGGCCGGGAGCAGAAAAGTGCATATCGCGCACCTCAAATTTACCGTTGCCTAAAAAGAAATTTCCCTTCACGGATGAATGCCTCCCTTTTTGCATTTTGCACACGTCTATTATAAGGCAGCGCCTCTGAAAAAGCAACGGCTTTCCATCAGAAATCCGCCTGCCCATACATGAAAAGCCCCCAGCCATCCGCCCCGGCGGCCTGCACCCCGGCGATGGTTTCCGGAAGCTGGCGATCCTCAAGCTGCAGAATCGGCAGGAGCCGCTGAGCAGGCAGCATTTCCTCCCGGGCGGCGGCAGTTTCAAGGGCGGCGTGGCCCGGCGCAAAGCCGTGCTGCAAAAAGCGCTCCGGCGGGGCAGAGAAATCAATGGCCTGCATCAGCGCCCTGCGCCCGGGGCCGGATGCTGCATTTTCCGCGGCGCAGGCCAGGGTATCCCGGGCCGCTTCTCCCAGGGCATGCAGCGCCCCGGCCCATTCATGCCCCAGACACGCCGGGCCCTGGGCATGGGGATAATGCCGATACAGCATGGGCGAAATCAGATCCAGCGCGCCCAGGCTCTCCCGCCCCTGCCCCACCCAGGGGGCGAGGGAGGGCGCAAATACAAACGCGCCCGTCTGCCAGCGGGGATTCATCCCCTTCACGGCTGCGCAGAAGCGCTCCATCATCTCCCGGATCACCGCGCCCCGGAAGCGGAGCCAATCGGCAATCAGCGGGGCATCCGCTGGCTCCAGGCGCTTTTTCAGCTGCAATCCGGATACCGCCCGGCGGATTCCCGCCGCATCCAGGCCCCGAGCCTTCATTTTCTGCATGCAGCGGGGACAGAAGCAGGTAAAGAAGCCCGCTTCGCCCTCCGGGGAGGCAAAGGAGGCAAACCGCGCGCCATCCACAAAAATACCCGAAAGGGCGGGCAGCGCCTGGGCCGCCTGCAGCACGGCCTGAAGATTTCTTTCCCGGATTTCCTCATCGCAGGGGCAGCCCGAGGAAAACCAGCGCCGCCTGTGCCCCTGGGCATCCAGCGCCCAGCGCGCTTCCGTTTCCGCATCCAGCCCAAGGGAAAGCGCCCCAAAGCAGAGATAGCCCGCCAGCCCGGCATTTTTAAGCGCCCGGGCGGCGCGGGCATCCATGCCGCCCAGCACCACCGCATCCATGCCCTTTGCCCGGAGTCCGTCCGCGCATTTTTCCGGCTCCCGCTGATCCATACCAAAGATAAACTGCCGCATTGCATCATCCCGCTTTTCCGGGCGCATCAGGCCCCATTCTCTGCCCGCTATTATAGAGGAAGCAGCCGCGCCCTGTCAAGGCGCAGGAGAATTGCAAGTTCGCTGCCGCCGTGGTATAATGTCTAAAGAGAGGAAGCTATTTTCATTTTTGAATCTCTGCAGGATGCTGCTTGCAGAATGCTCAAGGAGAGGAGAATGCCAATGCCGCTTTCCATGAATCCCCGGGCGCGGGATGTTCTTAACGAGCGCTTTCATCGCGATTGCCTGATCGCATTGGCCACCGAGGCCGGGCATCAGCCCTTTGTTCGTACAGTAAACGCTTTTTATGAGGATGGATGCTTCTATGTGATTACCTATGCGCTGTCGGGAAAAATGCAGCAGATTCAGGAAAACGCACGGGTGGCCATTGCCGGGGATTGGTTTACCGCCCAGGGAATAGCCGAAAACCTGGGGCACGTTTTGAAAACGGAAAACGTGCCGCTGGCAGAAAAGCTCCGTGCAGCCTTTGCCGCCTGGCATTATAACGGACATGTGGACGAAGCGGATGAGAACACCTGCATCCTGCGCATTGCACTCACACAGGGCACGCTCCTTTTCCATGGCACGCGTTATGAGCTGAGCTTTAAATAGCATGGCAGGGCTATTTCCCCCGGCGCAAAAACAGGCCCTTCGGCATCCGCAAAGGAAACCGAAGGGCCCTTTTCATTGCTTGGGTGGCATGGGGCAGTCCTTCCCGCCCGAAGCATCAGGAATGCTTTTCCATCGCCCGGGCGAATGGGCTGCTTACTTGGCCAGGTAATCGCTCAGCTGGGCATTGGCCGCATCCAGATAGGTCTGCATGCCGGCGGCTTCCAGCGCATCCAGGAAGGCGGGCAGCGCAGTGGCAGGATCCACAGCGCCCGCATCCAGCGCCAGCGCATACTGAGAGGCCACATTGGCCAGGGCGGCCATTTCATTCTGCACTTCGCTGTTGTCAAATACATAGCCCAGCGCGGGAATGGCCTTGGCGCTGCTGTAGTATTCCACAAAGCTCTTGCGGAAGCCGGCACCCTCGGGGGCGGTATCGGGCAGGATGGTCACATTGCCCATGCCGTTGGTCCAGGGGGTATAGGAGGCGCGGGCATCGGTGAAGACGATCAGGCCATCTTCATTCTTGGTGTAATGCACGTTTTCCACGCCGTAGTTGAGCAGCGTCATCAGATAGGGATCGCTGTTGAGCAGGGCCAGGAATTTGAAGCTTTCCACGGGATGATTGGAGGCGGTGGAAATGGCGACCATAGCGCCCTGAGAAGCGGTGGTATCCACATAGGGATCGGTGCAGGGCACGAAGGCCACTTCGATGCCGCGCTCCTCGGAGGCCTGATGCTCATAGCCCAGGGCATAGCTCTGGGTGCCGATCAGATACTGGCCCTTGAGCTGGGTATTGGTGCGGGTATCATTGGAGGTTTCGGCCACAGCCAGGGCGGGATCCACATAGCCGGCCTGATAGTATTCATACATCTTTTCGACGAAGGCCTTGTATTCCGGGGTGGCAAACTTGTTGAGCAGCACGTTGCCATAAATGCCCTCGGCGCTTACGTCATCGGGATTGAGATACAGGCTCAGCAGATTGACAGAGCCGGAATCGCCCGCCACGATGATGGAATTGGTGACCATGCGCTCCAGCACCATCGGCTCCACCAGGAAGGGATAGAAGCTGTCGCCCTTGACTTCCTTGGCCTTGGCAAAGAGATCGCCGAATTCAAAGAAGCTGCGCTTTTCCACATCTTCCAGGGTGAAGCCCAGCTCGGTCAGCAGGGTTACATTCACATCCCAGCAATTCTGGGTGGCGAAATCCTTGTAGCCATTGATGGCGTAGATGCCCTTGCCTTCCGCGCCCTCGATGGTGGCGGCCTGCATCAGCGCTTCGGGGATGGCCTTGGTCAGCGCTTCGCCGTATTCGGCAATGAGATCATCCAGCTTGAGATAGTAGCCGTTCTTGGCGTAGGTATTGTATTCATTCTTGCTCCAGGAGCAGGTGAAATACATATCCACGCTTTCATCGCCGGACATGAGGGCGTTGGTGGATTTGTCATCAAAGTCACCCCAGGTGCCCCAGATGACCTCCAGCTTCGCGCCGACCTTATCGGCGATGTAGGCATTGACAGCTTCCAGCACGGCGGTATCATCCGAAACGTTGCTGCCATGGAACATGATGGTGATGGTGGGCAGATCCTCGGCAGCGGCGATGCCCGCCACGGCCAGGATCATTGCCAGAGCCAGAACCAGAGCCAGGATTTTCTTCATACAGGTTTCCTCCTTTTTGATTATATAAGCGGGCGGATTTTCTCCCCCCGGCTATATCGCTCTTATCCCTTGACCGAGCCGATGGTCAGCCCGGCCACCACATAGCGCTGGAAATACGGATAGGCGCAGGCGATGGGCACCACGATAAAGACCACCAGCGCCATTTTCAGCGTCTGGGAGGGCAGATCCTGCGCGATCTTCTGGGCCTCTACACCCAGCATATGGCTGTTCTTGGCCAGGAAATCGGCATTGCGCTGGATGCGCACCAGCAGATACTGAAGGGGCATAATATCCAGATTCTTATTGAGATACAGAAGGGAAAGGAACCATTCATTCCAGATCGCCAGGGCATTGAGCAGGGCGATGGTGGCAATGCCGGGCTTAACGATGGGCACCACGATCTGCAGCAGCGTTCTGTATTCGCCGCTGCCATCGATGGTGGCCGCCTCAATCAGCTCGGTTGGCACGGTGGTCTGGAAAAAGGTGCGCATGATGATCACGTTAAAGGGGCTGAAAAGCAGCGGCACGATCAGCGCTGCATAATTATCCGATAGCCCCAGCACGCTTTTGCAGATGACGAAGGTGGGCACCAGGCCGCCGCCGAAAATCATGGTAAAGAAGCTGAAGAAGGTAAAGAAGCTGCGCCATTTGAAATCCCGGCGGAAGAGCGGATAGCTGTAAAGCACGCACATGCTCACCGAAAGCACCGTGCCCACAATGGTAATAAAGAAGGAATTAAAATAGCTGCGCCACAGGGAATCCCCAATGGCAAAGACATACTGATAGGCATGCAGGGATAGGCTCTGGGGCACAAACGAATAGCCGATCTGGCGGATGCTTTCCTCCGAGGAGAAGGAAATGATCACCACGAAAATAAAGGGGATGATGCAGGCCAGGGAAAATATGCCCAGCACCACATGGAAAATGGCCTCCGTTCCGGGGCTGAAGCGGTTCAGGCGGGCATTCCGTCTGTGCGGCAATCGTTGCGCGGTCATGCGCAGGCCTCCTTTCCTCAAAATCATGGGCGGGAAAAATCAGAAAAGCGTGCTTTCCGGATCGATCCTTTTTACGATGGCGTTGGTGCCAAGGATACAGACAAAGCCCACGGCGCTCTGCAAAAAGCCGGCGGCCGAACTCATGCCCATATTCTTGGTATTGGCATAGGCGCGGTAGACATAGGTATCGATTACCTGAGTAACCGGATACAGCGTGCCGGAATTCTGCGGCACATTATAGAACAGGCCGAAATCCGAATTGAAAATCTTGCCCACGTTCATAATTAGCAGGATGATGATCATGGTGCGGATGCAGGGCAGCGTCACATGCCAGATCTGCTGCGTCTTGGTGGCGCCGTCCACCGCGGCGGCCTCATAAAGGGTGGTATCGATGCCGGTGATGGCCGCCAGATACAGCACCGCCGAATAGCCCACATTCTTCCATAGGTTGGCGAGGGTCAGAATCAGCGGCCAATAGGTAAGATCATGATAGAAATTGGTAGCCTTGTGGCCCAGGCTCTTCTGCAGGGTGGGAATCATGCCGCTGGTGGGATCCAGAAAGGCCAGCACGAAATAGCTGGCCACCACCCAGCTGAGAAAATACGGGAAGAACATCAGCGTCTGATATGTCTTCGCCGCCAGCCTGGAGCTTAATTCGCTCATCATAATGGCAAAGGAGAGGGAAATGATCAGCCCCAGAATGATCCAGAGGATGTTATAGCCCAGCGTATTGCGGATCATGACCAGGGTATCCGGCGAATTGAGAAACTCAAAATTCTTAAGCCCCACCCATTTGCTCTGGATGATATTATTCCAGAAGGTGTTGGGCTTATAGGCGCGGTAATTCTTAAAGGAAATCACAATGCCGAACATCGGCAGATACCGCAGGAGCAGCAGCCATATCGCCCCGGGCAGCACCATGGTCAGCATCAGCAGATTTTTCTTTTTCGATGCGCCCCGGATGGATGCGTGCTTCCTCTTCCCCGCGCTCTTGAGAGCAGACATGGCGTTTCCTCCTTTGCAGTGCCTGGCATGATATGCTTTGCTGCAGTGCGCAGCATGGTATGCTTTGCTGCAGTACTTAGCATAATACGCTTAATCTTATACTATTATTCTATCCGCACCGCCGCTTTTTTTCATTGATCAAACTTGCGCTTTTTTGTCCCGGCTTGGTCAGCTTGCCCGGGAGAACGCCGGGGGAGGGGAGATATTTTTGCGGGAGGATGCTTTTGCGTCAAAAGCACCCTCCCGAAAACCCGGGAGAAGGAACGGGATTTTTGCGGGAGGAGACTTTTGCGTCAAAAGTCCCCTCCCGCACCCTCCCGAAAACCACCTCTGGATGTTTCGTGGAGAAGTGGAACTAAGTTGAATGCCAGTGAAGCAAAAGAGCGGTGGTTGGCTTGCCTAAGAATCCGCCTTGCGGAAACCGGGTTTGGATGGTTCACGGAAGGATATAACAAAGCTGAATGCCGGTGCAGCAAAGAAAACAAACAATAGGAAATAAAACAGCAATGCCCTCGCCAAGCGTGAAGACATTGCCGTTGTTTTATCTGTTGTTTTTCTTCTTTTGCTGCTCTGGCATTCAATTTGGCAGGATTCATCCATGTTTCATCCAGAGCCGGTTTTCGGGAGGGCGCGGGAGGGTGCTTTTGACGCAAAAGCATCCTCCCGCAAATATTATCCCCCGTTTCCCCGTCCCCTCGTTTCCCCGTTTCTCAGCCCAGGTCGACGATGATAGGCAGGATCATGGGGTTGCGTTTGATTTTTTCGTAGATAAAGCGATGGAGTTCATCCTTAATCCGGTTTTTGATACTGGGCCAATCGCTGCCCTCGATGCGGCCATAGGAAGCGATAATAGCGCGCACCACTTCCCGGGTAGATTCGATAATATCCTCATTTTCGCGGACATAGACAAAGCCGCGGGAGATCACATCGGGGCCGGAAACCAGCACGCCGTTGGTGCGATCAAAGGCCATGGCCACAATGATCAGGCCATCCTGGGAGAGATGCTTGCGATCCCGCAGCACCACATTGCCCACATCGCCGATGCCCAGGCCATCCACCAGCACCTCGCCGGTGGGCACGGTGCCCGCGATAGCCAGGGAATCCCGGCTCATTTCGATGACCTGCCCGGCGGCGGGCAGCACGATATTCTGCCGGTTCATGCCCAGGGTTTCCGCCAGTTCGGCATGCTGCCAGAGCATGCGGTATTCGCCATGGATGGGGATGAAATATTTGGGGCGCACCAGGGTGTGCATCAGCTTGATTTCCTCCTGGCAGGCATGGCCGGAAACATGCACCTCGGCCATGGCCTCATAGATCACCTCTGCCCCGCAGCGATAGAGCTGATTGATCACCCGGGAAACGAATTTTTCATTGCCGGGGATGGGCGTGGCGGAAATGATGACCTTATCGCTGGGCTTGATCTGCAGCTTCCGATGCTCGGAAAAGGCCATGCGGGTCAGGCCGCTCATGGGCTCGCCCTGGCTGCCGGTGGTCAGGATCAGCAATTCGTCATCCCGGTAATTATCCAGATCATCCACCTCCAGCAGGCAATCCTCGGGGATGGATAATTCGCCCAGCTGCATGGCCACGCGGCTGACGGAAATCATGCTGCGGCCAATAAAGCAGACCTTGCGGCCAAAGCGGATGGCGCTGTCAATCACCTGCTGCAGACGATTGATATTGCTGGCGAACATGGCCACGATCACCCGGCCGGCGGCATTGCGGAACTGATTGACGAAGGTTTCGCCGATCTTGCGCTCGCTCATGGTATAGCCGGGGCGCTCAATATTGGTGCTTTCGCACATCAGCGCCAGCACCCCCGCATCGCCCACGGCGGCCAGGGTGCTAAGATCGGTTACCTCGCCATCCACGGGGGTGAAATCAATCTTGAAATCCCCCGAATGCACCACCGTGCCCGCCGGGCAGGTGATGGCCAGGGCGCAGGCGCCGGAAATGGAATGATTCACCTTGATGAATTTGACCGTGAACTGACCGATCTTCACTTCATCCCGGGGCATGATGGCATTGAAGGGAATGCCGCTGACCCGATGCTCTCTCAGCTTCAGGTCAATCAGCGCCAGGGTCAGCCGCGTGCCCCAGATGGGGGCGGGCACCTCGCGCAGGATATAGGGGGTGGCGCCGATATGGTCTTCATGCCCATGGGTGAAGACATAGCCGCGCACCCGATTCTTATTGGCGGCCAGATAAGATGCATCCGGGATCACCAGATCGATCCCCAGCATATCCTCCTTGGGGAAAATGGAGCCGCAATCCACCACCAGAATATCGTCCTCATATTCGAAGGCGGTCATATTTTTACCGATTTCATCCACGCCACCCAGGGGGATGATCCGCAGTTTGGGAGCCTGAGCCATAAAATCCTCCTTCCACAGCCGTCTGGAATAACAAGCCATTGCACAAATAAAACGATTGTGCCATCGTATTGGAATCTTTATTATAATCGGTATCTGTCCTGCGATCCGAAACTAATAACCATCACCAATCTTTGAGTATTATATCATAAACCCGGGCAAATTACCAGCATAATTTTCTGACAAAATCCAGAACCCGTTCTCTGTCAATATAAATAAATTGCACAAACAATGGATTGATTCCGGCCGTTTCAGCCATGAGGATGGCATGAACGGCTTTCTGCATGGAAAGAAATGACATGACGCGGGATGCAAAAAAGTTTACGGATGGGCAGGATTGTCCTGCCCCTGCCCATGTGGTATAATAGCTAAAGCCCGGGATGGCCCAGGCGTGCCTGAAGGATATAAGGAGGGAATGCCTATGATTCTTTGCGATACTCATGCCGATACCCTGTACCGGCGCGCCCTGCATCCCGAGGAAGGGCTGGATGTGACCATGGAGGGCCTGAAAAGGGGCGGCGTTACCGTGCAGACCATGGCGCTCTATGTGGGCGGCAGCCCGAAAACGGCGGATATCCGCGCCGCGCTTGACCGCATGATTGCCGAAATTCCCCATCTGGAGCAGGAGGGCCTGCGGCAGCTCTGCGATTATCGGGATGCCAGGGAGGGGGAAAACGCCTATGTGCTTTCCGTGGAGGGCTGCGATGCCCTGGACGGCGATCTTTCCCTGCTGGAGGGCTGGCGGCGGATGGGCGTGCGCATGGCGGCGCTGACCTGGAATTATGAAAACTGCGTGGCCACCCCGGCCAAAATCGATGATGATTCGCCCCTCAAGCCCTTTGGCCGGGAGGCGGCCCGGGAAATGCAGCGGCTGGGCATTGCGGCGGATACCTCCCATCTGAATATCCGGGGCTTTTATGATCTGCTGGAGATGGGGCTCAGGCCCCTGGCCTCCCATTCCTGCTGCCGCGCCCTTTGCAATCACAAGCGGAATCTGAGCGATCAGCAGCTTCGGGATCTTTTCCGGGCCGGCGGCTATGTGGGCGTGAATTTCTATCCCTATTTCCTTAAAGAGGATGGCCGGGCGGCGATCAAGGATGTATGCGATCATGTGCTGCACATGATGGCGCTGGGCGGAGAGGATTATATCGGCTTCGGTTCCGATTTTGACGGGATTGAGGTAAAGCCCGGGGGGCTGGCCGGCCCGGCGGATTTTCCCGCCCTGATCCGGGCGCTGGAGGCCCGGGGCCTGACCCGGGAGCAGACCGAAAAAATCTGCGGAAAAAATCTGCTGGCCTATTATGACCGCATCGATCCGCGCTGAAGGGAGAAAAGACAATGATCGGGATTATCGGCGCCATGGAAAAGGAAATCAATCTGCTGCGGGAAAAAATGGAGCAGATGAGCGAGCAAAAAATCGGCGTTACCCGCTTTTATCAGGGGAAATTATGGGGCAAGGATATCTGCCTGGCCCTCTGCGGCATCGGCAAAATCCATGCCGCCCTCTGCGCCCAGGCCATGATTCTGCATTTTTCTCCCGATTGCATCATCAATATCGGGGTGGCCGGGGCGCTGGATGCGCGCCTGGATATCGGCGATGTGGTCATCGGCGCATACGGCGTGCAGCACGATGTGGATACCACGGCCTTTGGCGATCCGCTGGGCTGCATCCCGGAAATCAACCTGGTGGAATTGCCCTGCGATGCGCAATTGATCAGGGCCATGGAGGCCGCCGCCGGGGAGCAGGGGCTTGCCCATCTGACGGCGGGCATTGCCACCGGGGATCAGTTCATTTCCGCCCTGGAAAAAAAGCAGCATCTGGCCCGGCATTTCGGGGCCGCCGCCTGCGATATGGAGGGCGCGGCCATCGCCCAGGTCTGCGTGGAAATGCAGGTGCCCTACGGGGCCTACCGCGCCATTTCCGATACCCTGTGCGGCAACGAAAAGGAATATTCGGAAAATGCGGCGCGGGCGGCGGAAAGCTCCCAGCGGCTGCTGGAGGCATTCCTGCATAAGCTCTGATCGGGAGGAAAATGACCATGGATAAATGGGATATTCGCTTTATGGAAATGGCGCGGCTGGTGTCCTCCTGGTCCAGCTGCTTTACCCCGGGCCGGGCCATTGGCGCGGTGATCATGAAGGATAAGCGGATCATGACCACCGGCTATAACGGCGCGCCTGCGGGCATGAAAACCTGCCGGGAGCGGGGAGAATGCCTGCGCCGCAAGATGGGCATTGAAAGCGGCACCCGGGCGGAAATCTGCTATGCCGCCCATGCGGAGCAAAACGCCATTCTGCAGGCCGCCAAGCTGGGCGTGAGCATCGATGGGGCCACGCTCTACTGCACCCATCAGCCATGCTCGGTCTGCGCCAAGATGATTGTCAATGCAGGCATCCGCCGGGTGGTCTATGAGCAGGGCTATCCCGATGCCTTTTCCATTGAGATTTTTGAGGAGGCGGGGGTGCGGCTGGAAAAATTCGCCCCGGCACCCGAGGAATAAATACATTGGAGGAAAAACGAAAATGAAAAAATGGCTGGGCCTCATGCTGGCTCTTTGCATGCTTTTTTCCTGCGCGCCCCTTGCCCTGGCGGAGGAGCCCGCGCCCATTCCCGTCCTGACGGAGGAGGAAATCACCCCGACCCCCAAGGGCATTCATCATTATATGCTCATCTGCATGGATTCCTGGGCCACCGATCCCAAGAATCTGGGGCATACGGACGGGCTGATTCTGGTTTCCGTGGATGAATACGCCCGCCGCGTAATGCTGACCAGCTTTATCCGGGATATGCTGATTCTGCGGCCCGACGGAAAATTCGGGCGCATCAACAATATCGCCGGCTATTTCGGGGCCAATCAGGATGGCATCGACGCGCTGATTACCACCATCAATACCCATTTCAATCTGCAGATTGAGGATTATATCGTGGTGGATTTCCAGCAGGTGCAGAATATCATTGACGCCGTGGGCGGCGTGGATATTACCATTACCGCCCGGGAGGCCCAGTATCTGCGCAATTATTCCATTTCCCGCTCCTCCACCACCCCCGAGCTTTCCGGGGCGGGCACCTATCATTTTTCCGGGCATGCGGCGGTGATTTACATGCGCATCCGCAAGGTGGCCAATATCGAGGGCGAAACCCAGGATGTGGGCCGCACCCGCCGGGCGCGCACCGTGCTGACCTCCATTGCCGACAGCCTCAAGGATATCAGCTATGAGGATGCGGCCAGGCTATTGGATGTGGTCATTGAAAATACCATCTTTACCAGCATGAGCGCCAATGATATGCTTTCCGCTCTGGATCTGGCCATGGAATTAAAGGGCGTGGAAATCGAGCAGATCCGCATGCCCATCGACGGCACCTATGTTTCCATGCCGGTGGCGGGCATGGCCACCCAGCAGATCGATTGGCTGGCCAATCGCGAGGCGCTGCATACCTTCCTGCTGGATAGCTTTGTGGTGGTCGAGGAGGAATGAAGCCATGGTGAAGGCCGTGATTTTTGATATGGATGGCCTGCTTGTGGACAGCGAGCGCGTGGGGCTGGAGGTGCTGCGCGAATGCGGGGAAAGGCAGGGCGTGGCGCTGCGAAGGGAGGATATCCTGAAAACCCTGGGCGCTACCTACGCCTATTCTACCCAGCTTTACGCCAGCCTGTATCCGCAGCTTGATGCCCGGCAACTATTCATCGATTTTGCCAAGGCCATGCAGAAGCAGGCGGAGGCGGGCAGAATTCCCCTTAAAAAAGGGGCGCTGGAACTGCTGCGCGCCTTGGAGGAAAGAAGCATCCCCCGGGCGGTGGCTTCCTCAAGCCCCGCCTCCTCGGTTAAATTGTATCTTGGCAAGGCGGGGGTGCTTGATTATTTTCAGGCGCTGGTGACGGGCGATCTGGGCCTTCCCTCCAAGCCGGAGCCCGATATGTTTCTCGCCGCCGCCCGGGCCCTTTCCGTTTCGCCCGGGGATTGTCTGGTGCTGGAGGATTCCTTTAACGGCGTGCGGGCAGGGCGCGGCGCGGGCATGCGCGTGGGCATGGTGCCCGATATTCTGCCCTACCGGGAAGAGCTTCAGCCCTTCTGCGATGCCGTGCTGCCCGATCTTGCAGCGGTGATCCCGCTGCTGGATGCATGAACGCCGCCGTGATTGGCGTAGGCAAGCTGCGCGAAAAATATTTCGCCGGGGCGGCGGAGGAGTATCTCAAGCGCCTCTCCCGCTTCGGCAAATTTGAAATGATTGAATTGCCCGATCTGCCCGAGCCGCCCAATGCCTCCCCTGCCCAGCAGCGGCAGGTAATGGAGCGGGAGGGGGAGAGCATCCTCGCCCGCCTTCGCCCCGGGGATCGGGTTATCGCCCTGTGCATCGATGGCCCGCAGTATGACAGCGAGGCCTTCGCCGCCCATCTTAAGGCAAACGAAATGAAGGGCGGCCGCCAGGTGTTCGTGATCGGCGGCTCCCTCGGCCTCGCGCCTGCCGTTGTCCGCCGCGCCGATGAAAAAATCTCCCTCTCCCGTATGACCTTCCCCCATCAATTGGCACGCGTCCTCCTGCTGGAGCAAATCTACCGCGCCTGCAAAATCAACGCCGGGGAAAGGTACCACAAGTAAGGAACGGGAACGGGGAGAAACGATTTTTTTGCGGGGGAACCACTTTTGACTCAAAAGTGGTTCCCCCGCACCCCCTCTGAAAACCGAGGACGGGGGCAAAATATTTGCGGGAGGAGACTTTTGCGTCAAAAGTCCCCTCCCGCACCCTCCCTAAAACCGGCTCTGGATGTTTCATGGAGGGTTTCTGCCAAATTGAATGCCAGTGAAGCAAAAGAGAAATAGTAGTAAGGAATAAAACAGCAATGTCCTCACCAAGCATGAAGACATTGCTGTTGTGTTTTCTATTGCTATTCCTTTTTGCTGCGCTGGTATTCGACTGCGTGAAAGCAATCCATGCTCCGCCCAGAGCCGATTTTCTGGAGGGAGTTTCTGAGAAGATCAAAGCCCTTCTTTCTTTTTCTTCACTGGCATTCAATTTGGCTCTGTTCCTTCATGAAACATCCAGAGGCGGTTTTCGGGAGGGTGCGGGAGGGTGCTTTTGACGCAAAAGCATCCTCCCGCAAATATTTCTCCCGTCCTCCGTTCCCCGTTCCCCGTCAGTTCAGGGGGGCGTAGGTATAGCGGCCGATCAGGCGGGGCATGCCGTTGTAGACGCCGTAGGCATCGGCGAAGATCCGGTATTTCTGGCCCACAACCCAGGTATCATTCGAGAGGTTTTCGATCAGCACGCTGCGGTCATAATTCGAATCCAATTGAACCAGGGCAAGCTGGGGATTTTCGGAGAGGATCTGGGTCACGGTGCCGAGGCAGAGATAGATCTGCGCCTTGGCGACGCGGGTCTGGATATTATTGAGGTAATCGGTATAATTGAGATCCATATCCCAGGCCTTGCGGGTATAGATGGTAGCGATGGGCACATAGTAGACATCATGCTTGACCACGCTGGTTTCATAGCCCGGCGCGGAGGCCTCGATAATGATGGTATTGGTACCGATTTTATCAAAAACGGCCTGGAAGGAGAAGGAGCCATTGAGCGCCAGCTGGCTGGTATCCAGGTTTTTGTGGGGGGAAAGCACCTTAATGGTGGCCCAAGTAACGGTAGTGCCCTTAACGGTCATCGGCTCCTCGATCTGGGGATACTTGCCCTTGGCATCCTTTTCCTGGGTTTCATCATCCACCAGATTGGGGCTCCAGCGGGAGGCGATATCGGCGGCCAGATCCAGGCGGATCTGCTGGGGCTGGCGATAGAGGGTAATGGTCAGGGTATTTTCCCGGTAATACTGGGAGCGGGTGGTAATGGTAATTTTGTTTTCGCCGATAGGCGAAACGGAGGCGTTGTAGGAAATCAGGCCATCCTGGGTATTGACCAGATCGGAATAATCCTCGCCATTGATATAAACCGCGCTGTTTTTGGCCACCTCAAACTGGATATTGTAAAGCGCGGTGGAAACCTCCACATAATTGGTGGAGGGGGAAACCAGATACAGCGGCGAAAGGGGAATATCCACCTCATAGGTGATCTGCTCCAGGGGCTTTTGCTCCCCGGCGGCGGTTTTCAGATAGGGGGTCAGGGTGGCGGTGACGGTTTCCTGGGTCACGCTCTGGGAATTTTCATACCAGGTATAATCCGCCACCTCGATGGAGGCATAGCCGCCCACCACCTGATAGGTTTTTTTCAGCTCCTTGATCCAGATGACCTGCCCCTCCTCGCCGGGCAGAAGGATGCGATGGGCGGGCAGATCATTGAGAATGGTGGGGGTAATGACGGCCTGCTCCTGAAGGGTAGGCTGCTGCCGGGAAAGGATGAAGGGCTTGTAGAGAAACTGATAGCCCGCCAGCAGCACGCAGGCCGCCAGCAGCCCCAGGGCCAGATACCGGGTGGCGCGGCGCGCACCGAAGCGGCGGCGCATTTTCATCTGGCGCACGGTGATGGAATTGCCCCGGCGCGCCGAGCGGGCGGCGGGAGGAATATCGGCATAGGCATCCTCCTCCAGCCCGCGCTGGGAAATCACGGGAATGGCATCCGGGCGCACATCGCCCTCCACCTCCCTTTCATCCGAGGAATAGGAGGTGCTTTGGGGCAGGGGAAAGGGCGTGCGCCCGGTCAGGGTCTGCACGGTGCGGCCCGAGGGGGCAAAGCCCTGCTGCGCGCCGGTCTGGCGCAGGCGCTGCTGCTCCTCCTCGCCGCGATGCTTCCGGGCCTGCAGATCCTTCATTTCGCTGGCCAGCTTATCGCGCTCGTCAATGGCCGAGGTGGATTTGCCCTCCTCGTTAATCTGGATGTAAATTTTGCTGGGCGTTTCCCCGGTAAGCTGCTGGGCTGGGGTAGGCGCGGCCTCGCCCTCCGCATTCAGGGGCGTGCCGCAGCGAAAGCAGCGGGGAAAGGATGCGCGGTTCCAATGACCGCAATGGGGGCATTTCATGGCAGATCCTCCTGAAAAAAATCGCCTGGGCGCAAAAACGCCGAAAAAGGCGGATAAACCCGCTCTGCCGCCGGGAAAGGGCGGGCGCGGGAAAAATGTCACCCTATTATTTTCGCAGGGCAAGGGAAAAAATCCTGCCTGCGGATGCTTTTTTACAGGGCGTTTACAAAATTTCCGCTGCTGTGGTATAATACAGAGGATCGACTGAAGGAAGCCGGAGATGGGTATGAAGCTTGCCGATTTGGTTTCTCCCGCGCAGCTGCGGGATTGCTCCCAGGAGGAGCTAAAGGCCCTGGCCCAGGAAATCCGCCAGGATATTATTCGCGTCGTTTCCCGGAACGGGGGGCATCTGGCCTCCAATCTGGGCGTGGTGGAATTGACGCTGGCGCTGCATCGCGCCTTTGATTGTCCCCGGGATCGGCTGATCTTTGATGTGGGGCATCAGTGCTATGCCCATAAGCTGCTGACGGGCCGGTATGCGCAGTTTTCCACCCTTCGGCAGACGGGCGGCCTCAGCGGCTTTCCCCGCCGGGATGAGAGCGAATACGATGCCTTCGGGGCGGGGCATGCCTCCACCGCCATTTCCGCCGCCCTTGGCATGGCCCGTGCCCGGGATCTGATGCAGGAAAGCTATAAGGTGGCGGCTGTGGTCGGGGATGGCGCGCTGACGGGCGGCATGTGCTATGAAGCGCTTAACGACGCCGGCAGCCGAAAAACGCCCCTGATGGTGGTGCTGAATGATAACGGCATGTCCATTTCCCGGAATGTGGGCGCCATTTCGGGGCAGCTGACGCGCCTGAGGGTCAGCCGGGGCTGGCTGGGCATGAAGCGGGCAATCGCGGATGCCCTCCGCCGGGCGCCGGTGGCGGGAGAAATGCTGCACCGGGGCTTTTCGCGGATCAAAAACGGCGTGCGCAATATTCTGGTGCGGGATAAATTCTTCACCTCCCTGGGCTTCCGCTATTTCGGGCCCATTGACGGCCATGATATGCGGGGCATGGAAACGGTCTTTCGCCGCCTGCGGGAAATGCAGGAGCCGGTGGTGGTGCATGTGGTGACGAAGAAGGGCGCGGGCTTTTCGGATGCCGAAAAGAAGCCCGAAAAGTATCATGGCGTTTCGCCCTTCCAGATGGAAAACGGCCTGCTTCGGGGCCGGGCCGCCCCCTCCCTGGGCGCTGCCGCCGGGGAATGGCTGACAAAGCTGGCGGGGGAGAACCCGAAAATCTGCGTGATTACCGCCGCCATGACGGATAGCGCCGGCTTTGGCGGCTTCGCCCGGACGTATCCCCAGCGGCTTTTTGATGTGGGCATTGCGGAGGAACATGCCGTAACCACCGCCGCCGGGATGGCCGCGGCGGGCATGCGGCCCTTTGTGGCGGTGTATGAAACCTTTCTGCAGCGAGGCTATGATCAGATGCTGGTGGATGTCTGCCTGCAGCGGCTGCCGGTCTGCTTTCTGATGGATCGCGCCGGTCTGGGCGGGGAGGATGGCCCCACCCACCACGGGGTTTTCGGGGTATCCATGCTGCGGCATATGCCAAATATGACGGTGCTTGCCCCCCGCTGCGAGGAGGAATTGCGCCAGATGCTTTCCTTCGCCCTCACGGCGGATGGGCCGGTGGCCATTCGCTATCCCCGCGCTGTTTCCGGGCCTGATCTGGCCTATCAGGGGCCCTTCCGGCCGGGAAAATGGGAAATAATCCGCGATGGAGCGGATGGGGCCCTGCTGGCCGCCTCCGGGATTCTCGGCGAATGCATGCAGGCGGCGGAGGCCATGGAAGGGCAGGGCGTTCATCTTTCCCTGTATAATGCCTCCAGCCTGCGTCCTCTGGATGAGGAAACACTGCTGCAATTGGCGCGGCAGGGAACGCCCATTTTTACGGCAGAAGAGCATTGCCTGTCCGGCGGCTTTGGCAGCGCGGTGGCGGAATTTGCAGCCCGGCAGGGGCTGGCAGCGCCCCGGGCCATGCTGGGCTTTGAGCCGGGATTTATCCCCCATGGCGCGCGGGGGCAATTGCTGCGCGCCCAGGGAATGGATGCTGCAGGGATCGCGGAAGCAATCAGGAGGAAGATAAGGAAATGAAGCAGCGGGTGGATGTATGGCTGACGGTGCGGGGCCTGGCGGAAAGCCGGGAAAAGGCCCAGGCGCTGATCATGGCCGGGCAGGTTTATGTGGGCGAAAAGAAGGTCATGAAGGCTTCCGAGCAATATGCCGAGGACGCCCCGATTCAGCTGCGCGGCGTGCAGAACGCCTTTGCCAGCCGGGGCGGGCATAAGCTGGAAAAGGCCATTACCGAATTTCAGGCCGATGTCCGCAGCGCGGTGGCCATGGATATCGGGGCCGCGACGGGCGGCTTTACCGATGTGCTGCTCCGCCATGGGGCGGCGCATGTATACGCCATCGATGTGGGCTATGGGCAATTGGATTGGAAGCTGCGCAATGATGCGCGGGTCACGGTTATGGAGCGCACCAACGCCCGGAATCTCACCATCGATAGCTTTGAAAGCCGACCGAATCTGACGGTCATGGATGTCTCCTTCATTTCCATCCGGCTGATTCTGCCCGTCGCCGCAGAAATCATGGGGGAAAACGGTCGCTTTCTGACCCTGATCAAGCCCCAGTTTGAGGCCGGTCGGGGTCAGGTGGGCAAAAACGGCGTGGTGCGGGAAAAGGAAACGCACCGGCGGGTGCTGCGGGAAATCTGCACGTTCTGCCCCTCCTTCGGCTGGCATGTGGAGGGCCTGACCTTTTCGCCCATCAAGGGCCCGGCGGGAAATATTGAATTCCTGGCGGATGTGCGCCCCGGCCCCGGCGCAGAAATCACCGATGAGCGCATCGCGGCGCTGGTGGAACAGGCGCATCGGGAACTGTGATGCAGGGTCATAATCGGTGCCGGCGGAATGGGCGCATAAGGAACTGTAACGCAGGGCTGAAGGCGGCGCTGGCCGAGGCTCTCACCTTTTCGTCCATCAAGAGCCCGGCGGGAAATATTGAATTCCTGGCGGATGTGCGCCCCGGCCCCGGCGCGGAAATCACCGATGAGCGCATCGCGGTGCTGGTGGAACAGGCGCATAGGGAATTGTAACACAAGGCCATAAGCAGTGCTGGTGGAATGAGCGCATGAGGAACTGTGACGCAAGGCTATAAACAGCGCCGCCTCTTTTGATACCACGCCGCTTTTTCTGTACAACCGGGATGCACGTCCAATTTGCCGGAATTTTCTTGCGATAGCCCACACCCCAACCGTACGCATCCAGGAAGCGCGTCCAATCAGCCG